>JARRRC010000225.1:0-4625 GCA_037381105.1 Desulfobacterales bacterium | reverse complement strand
CTTAAATCCGATCCAGATGATGGACACAGAAGAACACAGATTATCGGGATTTTTAAATTAAGAACTCAAATTTCGTACCCTAAAACAGCTAAGAAACCTCCGATATCGCCGACCAAAAGTTTCGCCGAATAGCGGGATTAAAGAAAAATATCTGTGTGTATCTGCGAAAATCCGTGTCCTATTTAAATCTTAGATTCGAAATGCAAAAAGGAGAAGATACAGATGAAGGATGAGTTTTTGGCACTGTTTGAGGCTGCAAAAGCTCTGATAACCTACATTGATAATGAATCTGTTTTTGACAGAGCCGCCGCAGGGGGATGCAGCGGTATGGATTTTCATCTATCGGATGCTTTTTATGATTTGATTGTAAATACCAGAAAGGCCATACATGAAGTCGAAAACGGAATAAAAGTTTCACCTACTGACGGGAATAATAAGATATTAGGATTGATTGAGGCTACAAAAGCTCTATCGACCCACGTTGATAAAGAGCATGCCTTTGACAAAGTTAATGATATGGGTCCCGTGGGGATAGAGACTTATCAATCAGAGGCTTTTCTTGAAATCATTCAAAAGGCGAATAACGCCATTGATGAAGCTGAAAAAAGATTGATATAAAGGTTAGCTCGTTGTCCTGTTTACCGGTTTTCATTGATGAACGGGCCGGCCTGTTGCATCATGAAGAAAAACACCTTTTGATTACCACATTATTGAATCGCAACGGTATTATGAAAACCGATATAAGGGAGTATGTATGGCAATAGAGCAAATCACTTACGAAGAGTTTATGAAAAAGATTGACGAGCTTGAGAAGCGATATCAATCCGATGAAAAAGGTTTTCCTGAAGGCGCCAAGGAAAAAGGATTGGAGATTTGTGCAAAATTTCGGCGTGAGGTCGCAGAGGGCGGTCCGGATAACTTTGAATATTGGATTGATACGATTTATGGGTTGCCCATGCATAAACCCATAAAGCGAGACCTTTGAAAAACGCTCCCTTTTATCCAATTTCTGCGTCGGGCTCAGATTTTAATCCTCGAAATACTCGATGTATGTCTGTGGTTAAAATCATCGCCTTCCTTGAACTTGAATAAAATTGAACATTTTTCAAAGGTCCTGAATGCAAAGAAAAGATTAATTTCAATTAACATGGAAAAAAATGATCTGAAATATGTGAATTGTGCGCACTGTGGGGCCCGGGTGCGTAAAGACGAAGCTGTTGACTACAAACACAACCTCATCTACGGTAAGCACTACCATTGCCGCGACTGCGATCCCAAGGGGGTTTGGGATTGCGTGAGTCATCATGTGGATATGGATGTCCACTGAGAGAGCTTTGAAAAACGTCCCCTTTTGCCCAATTTCTGCGTCAGACTCAGATTTTAATCCTCGAAATACTCAATGTATGTCTGCGGTTAAAATCTTCGCCTTCCTTGAACTTTGACAAAATTGAACATTTTCCAAAGCTCTCTTTGTCTATTACAAAAATTATCCGTTAATAGTTGTTCGAATCCCCCTTCCATAGTTAAAATCGGTAACTCATAACCAATAACGAATAACTCCCATTGAGTTTTAACTCAATGGGTTTGTTACATTCTTTCAATCAACTCCGGCGGGGGGTTTAAGTTCGGCTGGATTTTTTCTTTCACTTCGGCGCCTATTGCGTGGATCTCTTCTGAACTTAAGGTTCTTTGGTTATTGACGAATTCCATGTCCGCCGATTTCCTCCACACCGTCGTATGGGCGGATAGAATGCTCCTTTCCCGATAGAGAATTTGCTGCTCATGCCATCCCTCATCCCCGATGACGATGCTGAAGCAGAAACTGCCGTAGACGGTTTCCATAATTTTGGCTTCGGTGATCGGCTTGTCCGTTATCAGAGACACGGTGCCTTTCTCCAAATCCTTTTCCACAAACCGGTCTTTTTCCAATAAAACCAGATTTTGAATAGGAACTTCTTTTTTTGCCAGTGTCACTCTAGTTCCCCCGGCGACAAAATCCAGCACAGTCCGGTTGTTTTTGTCATCAATGGTTGAAAAGTGTTTGTAATTTAAGGCGCCGTGGGAATGAATCCATCCATTGATGATCCGGTTTTTGGGCATGGATTCATGAAATTCCGCAATCCTGTTGGAGCTTAGAATGGTATAATCTTGAAGATTCATGTCGTTTTTCGGCAGACCAATATCAATGATAAATTCCGGATGCGCCGGATCGGCGAGTGTAAATCCGTACCATTCATAGCTTTTTTTGAAAATTGTCCGGACCGCCTCACTGATTTTAAATGCTCGATCTCTGGCGTACTCGGCCATGAGTATATTTTGGGGCATTTTCCCTAATATGATCTTAAGTGGTTCAGATCGCTTCAGATGCGAAAGATCTTTAAATCTCATCCCAATCTATCCTTCACAGTGTTTTGGTCCACGACAAATTTTCCGACGTAGCTTCCGGGGAGCCGGAACATATCTTCCAACAATACCCGATGAAGAATGCTGATTAGCCCTCGAGCTCCGGTTCTTTCCTGTTCAGCACGTCTTGCAACTTCGCTTAACGCATCATCTGTAAACTCTAAATCGATTCCCCATGCTTTGAAATCTTGAGTATACGCCAGCAAAGCGCTCCCTTGGCTCTGAGTCATGATATTTTTTAAATCCTGTATTGTCAGTTGATCATAAACAACTCTGACGGGGAATCGCCCAATGAGTTGTCTTTCCAAACCGAAATTCACCAGATCATCTGCCGTCAGAAAATGACGCCAATTTCCTTCGATGCCCTGTCGGGCCATTCGTTTTTTCACGATAACGTCAAGATTTTCAAATGCTCCACCGGCGATGAACAGCACATGTTTCGTTGACAGAGAAATTCTTTCCTTTCCAACGTGAACGATATTCTCCGAGCCGTCGACCATGTGCAACAATCCTTTTTGCACGCCTCTGCCGGAAACGTCCTTGTAAGCAATGATTTCCGATGCAATTTTGTCGATTTCATCAAAATATACAATTCCCATTTGAGCCACATTCGGATTGCCGCCGGCGGCCAAGAGAAGATCCAGCAGGATGTCGCCGGCATTCTGTCCCACATAACCGACTTCACTGAATTTGGTCATGTCCTCATGCACGAATGACACGCCCACTAGGTTTGAGGCGGTTTCACTGGTATAGGTCTTGCCGCATCCGGTGGGCCCGATGATCATAATGTTGGCTTTTGGGGTTCTTATATTATGCAGCGCGGCATCAATGTCTCCGTGGCTTTCCGCCATCCCCTTTTTAAGCGCCTGGCCCAGTCTCCGGTAATGAAAGGCGATGGCCGTGCACATGATTTTTTTCCCTTGTTCCTGGCCCACGACAAAACGGTCCATATCTGCTTTCAGATCAAACGGCGTTTTGTTAAATTCGATAATATGCTGCACCGCCTCGCTTTCCTGATCCTCTTTCAATTGTGCGATCTTTTCATTGATGCGCTCTTCTTTTTGTTTTGATATGCGGTCATCCATCTTTATCATTTCCTGTTTGTTTTCTATGGTTTCGTTTGGCGAGTTCGTGCAAATAGAGTGTTTCAAAATGATATCGCAACAGTTTGTCGGGGCCAAGTTCGGGATTAATGCGATACAACGGTTTACACAAAAGAATTTCCTCCGGTGAATGCGCATGTACAAGATACGGGTTGTCGACTTTATTGATAATCGACAGGGTGAGGCAATACTCTTCTTCGGAAACCAGAGAAAATAAAGGACATTCCATGGCGCTCTTCACCCTTATACGTGAAACATTTAAATTTTCGGCAAAGATATGATCTTCAACCTTTTCGAAAATGTCAAGAAAGCTCTTTTTAAGTCCATATTGTTTGACAATACCGCTGATTTGGTTAAAAACATCCTTCCTCAAGGGCTTTTTTTGTCTCAGCTTCGTTCGCTTATATTTTATGTGGTTGAGTAAATCCATGTGGCCGAATGTCTGAATCCAAAATGGTCTGAGAAGCCTAATGTTATTGCCATAAATCCAGGAAAATGCCGGCGGAAATTTGTTGTATTTTAATTATATGCGATAATCTTCAAAATCGATTGAGGGTATGTGCACCCATAATTTATCCAGACTGTGATATCCGTTTCGACGACGGGAATCATATCCATATCGCAGGGCTGTGAGTCCTTCTTCCAAGGCATTGATAATACTCTTGGCTGTCAGGTTATCCGGCGGCTTGAAATGTTTCATGCAGATTTCTTGTCCTGACTTATGCTCGAGCAGAAAGGGATGTTTGTATTTTTCCATTACAAAAGGTCTGAAGGGCGTGTAGGTCGAAACAGCAACCCTGCAGTCCGGGAATAAGTAACTGCGCGCATAGTAATCTTTAAGGATATAATCTCCGGTGCGTTTATAAATATAATACTCCTTCCTGTACGAATTCCTTCTGATAAAGCCGAAACCGTCGATTTCCATAAAACCCGTATCCCCAATATAAAGCAGCGTCGCAATGTGCTCCGGTTTTGTCCGAAGGAATTGTTGTCGGATTTGAAGCGATCTTGCAATACGATCATGTTCGTCGGCCAAGACTTTTGCATGGATCGCGTTACGAAGCCAATCCCGGAGTTTTTGTCCGGAAATCAGACCGTTTTCGAGCGGTTCGAAGATGG
>JARRRC010000224.1:0-7443 GCA_037381105.1 Desulfobacterales bacterium | reverse complement strand
GCGGTGCGTTCATCAAAGTGAGTCAGCGCATACCGATTCGAGTGGATCTCGACCAGGTGCCAAATGTGGCCATTGGTCCCGGCCTGTCTGTAGAAATAAAGATTTATCATGGTCCTTCCACGACTATTTCGTTACCGCAGGTTCAAGATGCAAAATTCTGAGAGAGACGAAGGCCATCGCTGGGTTGTGTTGGGAATCATCATGATGGGAACCTTCATGGCCATCCTGGATGCCAGTATAGTCAATGTGGCACTCCCTCATATGATGAGTGCCTTCGGGGTGAATCGCAATCAAATCGAATGGGTGACCACCGGCTTCATGCTGGCAACCGCTGTTGCCATGCCGGTCGTCGGTTGGATCGTCCTGAGATCCGGCCACAAATCGCTCTATATCGTCTCCCTGGGATTATTCACGTTGGGTTCCGCGGCCTGCGCTTTTTCCTGGAGTTATCAGGTGCTGCTCGTGTCCCGAATCGTCCAGGCGGTGGGCGGAGGTGCCATTCAACCGGTGGGAATGACCATTATAGCGGAGTTGTTTGAACCGCATGAACGGGGGAAAGCATTGGGCATCTGGGGAACGGGTATCATGATCGGCCCTACCCTGGGCCCGACGCTCGGTGGATATTTGACAGACTGGTTCAGTTGGCGAACCATCTTCTCCGTCAACCTGCCGATTGGTGTGGTCACGCTGATTGCAGCCTTGCTCGTCATGGACCGCGATGATCCATCCAGGCGGAAAAACGTGAATTTTGACTGGTTTGGCTTTCTGTTTTTGTCCGCCGCTTTGATCAGCGGTCTTCTGGCGCTTTCCCAGGGACAGGAGAAAGGGTGGAGTTCCAATTATGTGATGACATGCCTGATCATCGCTACAGTCGGAACGGTTTTATTCCTGGGGATTGAAAGCAGCATCCAAGACCCTTTGCTGGATTTGTCTCTCTTTACCCATCGGAATTACTCGTTGAGTATGGTGCTGGCGTTATTTCGTGCAGTGGGACTTTTTGGCGGTATATTTCTGTTGCCCATCTTTCTGGAAAACCTGGTTGGGTATACCACGATCCGAACCGGACTCTTGATGATGCCCGGGGCGGTAACCATCGGTATCATGATGCCTATCTCGGGTAAAATGGCCGACCGTTATAGTGCCCGATGGTTGGTGACAATCGGAACCATTGTGACTGGATTTTCCTTTTTCCTGTACGCAAATCTGGATCCGCTTTCCGGAATGACCGTGATCATCGGTCCGCAGATTATTCGGGGAGTTGGAATGGCCCTTATGATGGCGCCTTTGATGAGGACCGCCATTAATTCCGTACCCAGGCATCAGGTCGCCACGGCTTCCAGTTTTTTGAACGTTGCCCAGCGATTGGGCGGTTCATTCGGTATTGCCATCCTCAATACCTTCGTCACCGACTCGGTCAGAAAGCATGCCATTCGAATTGCGGAACACGCTGCTCCCCAATCGTCCCATTTTGTAGCGACGGTTCACCAGATTGCCACATTTCCGCATTACCTCAACAACAACCTGTCCGCTGCTGCCCAGGGCCAGCTTTTATATGTAAAGACCATCCTGCACAAAGCCAATGTCCTCGGTTTCGATAACGGGTTTTTCCTCGGTGGTATCATTGTCCTGTCCAGTATTCCGCTATGTCTGATGCTCAAATCCCGTTAAAGATGACAAAGCCATCACCCTCTTTTTTGTTTTTGTAAAATATTTTCTCATTACATANNNNTTTTTTATCTGGGTCGTCGGACTTTTCAGGCGCAAATGCCGATTGATGGATCACGACGTCATACTTCTTTTTCAGGTTCTCAAACAGTTGCTGCTGTACATCCTGTTCTTTTTGAGAGCGCAGGGCCGTGTAGACGGCCTGTTTCACGTCTTCGAACGTTTTTTGGCGTTCCTGCTCATGTTTGAGGACGTTCACGATGTGAGCCCCCTTGTCGGATATAATCGGCTGTTCCACGATATTTCCGGCCTCCGTTGAAAAAACCAGATCAATGATGCCGGGGACTTCGCCAAGTTCGGGAATGCCCTGGCTGTTCCGCTCGATCCAGCGTGGAATTTCACCGCCATTTTCGCGGGTCGCGGTATCCTCAGACAGTTCTTTCGCAATATCCTCAAAGGATTCTCCGCTTGCCAGCCGCTTCCGAACACTTTCGGCCGCCTGTTCGTCCGGGACAAGAATGTGGGCGATGCGGACTCGTTCCGGCTGGATATAGTCGGCTTTGTGAGCCTCATAATATGTCGTCAGATCGCCGGATGTGATGTGAATCTGGTCGTTCAGTTCCTTTTGCAGCATGAGATTCGCCAGCAGGCTGCGTTCCTGGTCGCTGATCAGATCGCGCACGTGCTGATCGTCGGTCAGCTTGCTGTCGCGTGCCTGACGGTACAACATTTCTTCCGCAAGAAATTGATTGAGAAACTGCAACCGGTTTGCTGAGGTCGAAAATTGTTTCAGTAGCGTTTCTTTTTGCCGGTTGCGTTCTTCTTCCGGCAAAGCAGAGGCAAACTGTGATAACTGCCGGTCAATCGACATCTCGATGCGCTGGTCAAGATCGGCGGTGGTGATTTTCTGTGGGCCGATCTCAGCCACGACCTGATTTCCTTGAGTTTCAGTCCCGGATTCGTTACCGCCACTGCTGATGTCCACACGTTCCGAAAGTTCTTGTCGGAGCGCGGCATATTTGCCCATAGATTCAAGACATTCTTGAACTCGAACGGCAAGATCCGAGGAGATGGAATCGACGGTTTCAAAACTTTCAGAGCGATAATAACTCTCCAATGCCTTTTCATACGCATTGTTGTCCTGATAGAGCTTTCCGATTCTATACCAGATCGTCGCCGCATCTTTCCGGCTCAGATCGGCATGCGCCAGGTATCCCTTCCAGGCATCTGCCGCAGCCGTAGGCAGTCCCTGTTTTTCAAGCTTTAACGCCAGCTGTTGTTGAGCTTCTTCAGAAAGCGCTGTACCCCGCTCTCGGGTTGTTATATTCGGCTGCCTTAACACCAGTGCGATATTGACTCCCACGGCAAGGAGAAGCAAAATTGCAAGAACCGTCAGCAGCTTCGGTTGGCGTTGGGAAGGCTTTTCTTTTCGTGTTGCTAACTCAAAATTTAATTCCTCTTTCATGTTATTCACCGTATTATCCAGGGAGGACAGCGATATGAAACCCTGTCCAACAGACGTGACGGATGGCCAGGGGATTTTTTATTCATTGGGTTGTCCTCCTACTAATTTTGTGTACTCAGGATTGGTAGTATAATCGTCAATTTTTCATTAAATCTTTCATAAAAAACTGTTTATAATTCGTCTTGCTTGTTGTTGTTTCATAATATTTACCCATTATTTATTCTCATATTCTACTTTAGGTTTATATCCTTTACGGATACTTAATTGCTGACGATTTAATACTTCTTTTTGCCGGAAATACAATCTTCCGTTTTTAAATACCCCGGATACCGAGGTGATTGCTTTTGCATCGTTCAAGGGGTTCTTATCAAGGATGACCATATCGGCAAACTTTCCTTTCTCGATGGAACCGAGTTTCTTTTCCAAATGAATGATTTCCATGTTGCCAAGCGTAGCCATCCGTAGTATTTCGGCTGGGGTAAATCCGAAATGCTCCAATGCTTCAAATTCTATCTGTAAGTTACCAACAAAAGTGATACCTGAACCGCCATCGGTTCCTATGCCAATTTTAACCCCGGCATTGTGCAAATTGTTAAGGCTTTCTTGGGCATTTTTAATAAATCCGTGTACTCTTTCAGGATAAACTTGTCCAACACTTGGCATTTTCCTGTCTTCAATATATTGATCAATCCATTTGGCAAAATGCAAGTAGTTATTTCTTAATTGAGGGATGGTACATCTCACCATCATTGCCGGAACTTCATTATTCAATTTTTCTTTGAAGAATTGAAAATCAGGATGGTTGGGAAAACCCTTCTCTCCGCAATTCATAGCAAAATAGCAACCTAAACTTAACGTCGGGATTACGGCAACATTGTTATTTTTCATCTTTTGTGCATCTTCCGGACTATAGGGCTCATCAACTGTAAAATGCGCAATAAAATCAAACTTTGCATCAATAACTCTTCTTGAACCTTTGATAAACATTGAATGGGCTTCGACCATTTTATTATAAGCTGTTGCCTTTTTTCTAATTAAAGCTGCATGTTCAGGCGTGAACATGTTGAATACATCCGATTCTTTTCCACCATAAATGGGTTTGTCCTCAAAATAGGTTTTGAAAAAATCAGATCCACTTTCATTAAACCAATCTATGGTCTCTTCCAATTCCTGGGTATTTTTAGGGAAATTCAACACCCTGCCTCCAAAAATCATAGGAGCAAATTTATTAAATATACCTAGGTCCCACATTCCACCCTTGGGCGAAATAGTTTCCTTTGCAGCCATCATTTTCGGGCCAAGCAGCCGGTCGTTTTCAATTTCATGGCGTAAATAATCCATCACATTTATTGCACCACCACTGTCTTTCACAAAAGTGCATCCGCTTTTTAAGGCTTCCTCGCAATTCTTTTGCCTTTGGGCATCGAAATAGCGCAATTGTTTTAATCCTAATTCGAATTCGCTGATAAGTGACAAATGACCATGGATATCAGACAAGCCGGGAATTAAATATTTATTTTCCCCGTTTATCTCCTGCTTAATGGGATAACTTTCCCTTATTTTATCGAAATCTTCTTGTAATACCAGTTGGTCAATTTGTTTGTCTTTTACGAGTAAGCCTCTTACAGGCATTATTTTACCCGAATCAACATCGATAATGTTAATATTGGAGATGAACAGGTATTCGTTCTCTTTCATTGACCATTCAGGAATTTCATAACGCGGGTAGTTATAACCGGTAATCTTACCTGAGGCAATGTTAGATAGGAAATCGCCGAATTTTGCCATCACTTTTTTGTTAATATAATTCATAATTTGTCCTCCTTGTATAATATGTGTAGAGTAAAATGTTGCAAGATGTCCTCTCTCCCATGATCATCATCTCGTCGTGATGATTGGGAGCATCCCAATACTCCAGTACCCCATATTATTGTAATCGACGCTCACGGGTTCTGAAAAATTTGATCAGATCGATGAGATAATCTCGATTAGTAGAAATTTCGATGTGATCAATATTCATGGACCGGAACATCTCTTTTAAGTATCCCTGCCGGGCGGTTCCGAGTTGTTCATAACGCTTCCGGATTGCCGCGCTTCCGGTATCGATCAAAATCAATTCGCCGGTTTCCGCGTCTTCAAGTTCTACAAGGCCGACATTCGGCAGTTTGATTTCGCGCGGATCAGTAATTGAGACAGCGATCAGATCATGTTTTTTCCCAAGCACGCGTAAGGGCTTTTCATACCCTTCGCCCAGAAAATCAGAGATCAAAAAGACAATACTCCGCCTGGTGATCACACGGCCAAGATATTCGATCCCGACTGCAATATTCGTTTGAGTTTGACCAGGGGTAAAATCGAGCAGATCCCTGATCAGTCGGAGCACATGGGTTGTGCCTTTGGCAGGCGGAATAAACATCTCAACCTGATCGGTAAACACGATCAGACCGACTTTATCGTTATTCTTAATGGCGGAAAATGCCAGTAGTGCACAGAGTTCCGCTGCGACATCATTTTTAATTTTGCGGGTGCTGCCAAACGCCCCGGAAGCCGAAAGATCAACCATAAACATAATGGTCAACTCGCGTTCTTCCACAAATAGTTTGACGTGGGGTTCACCAGTTCTAGCGGTAACATTCCAGTCGATAGATCGAATATCGTCGCCAGGGTAGTACTCCCGGACCTCGTTGAATTCCATTCCCCGGCCCTTGAATACACTCTCGTATTCTCCAGCAAGAATATCATTCACGGCTTTACTGGTATAGATCTGAATATAACGAATTTTTTTGGCCAATTCTTTGGGAATCATGGAACATCCACAGCCTCCAAAATTTGTTCGATCAGATTTTCAGAGGTCTTTTCCTCGGCTTCAGCCTCATACGTCACGATCAGTCGGTGGCGGAGCACTTCCATAGCAACGGTTTTGACATCCTGAGGCGTCACATAGCCGCGTCCTTCGATTAAGGCATTCGCTTTTGAAGCCATCGCCAGAAAGATGGTGGCGCGGGGCGACGCTCCATAACGGATCAGTTGGCCGATATCGAGCTTGTAAGCTTCAGGATTGCGGGTAGCCTCAACCAGATTGACAATGTATTCCTCAATTTTTTCATCCATAAAAATTTCGTGGTCTTGCCGATCCGCTCGTGTCGGGAACCCACGCGGAACCTGTTCTTCGGATTTTTGAGGATAGGTAAACTTAATTTTGAACATGAAGCGGGCGACTTGAGCTTCCGGAAGCGGATAAGTCCCTTCTTGTTCGATGGGATTCTGGGTTGCCATCACCAAAAACGGTTCATCCAGTTTAAAACTTTCCTCCCCAATCGTCACCTGACGTTCCTGCATGGCTTCCAACAGGGCGCTTTGAACTTTCGCAGGAGCGCGGTTGATTTCATCGGCCAGAATGATATTGGCAAAAATCGGCCCCTTTTTGGTCGTAAATTCCCCTGATTTCGGATTGTACACAAGCGTTCCGATGACATCGGCCGGAAGCAGATCCGGGGTAAATTGAATTCTCTGAAAAGAGGCTTGAATCATCTGGGCAAGTGTGGTGACGGACAGCGTTTTGGCTAATCCCGGGACTCCCTCAATCAGCGCATGATTATTACAAAGCAACGCCAATAACAGCCCATCAATTAATTGCTCCTGACCAACAATGACTTTATGAATTTCTGATCGAATTTGATTGATGAGCACACTTTCTTTTTCTACCTGTGCCCCTATCTGTTTCACATCAACTGCCATAGCATTATCTCCTGTATTATCCAAAAGTGTTAACTACACTGAACGGTGCCTGGCGATCTTCAAGAGTTTGAAGGTCTTCAGACACCGTATAACACGACTACGTCGCAAAGCGATAGGGTCTTAGATCGATCGAATTTCCTGGCGCATAAACACGGTGTAGGAAATCGCGAAACAGACCACCGTAATCGCAATAAGCGTTATGATATATGGTAGCACCACCAGAATACTCTGACTCAGAGGGAGCGGCCCGGAAAAGCGCGACATTGATATTTTTTCCATCATCCCCACCTGAATAAAGCTCCGAGTAGTTCTGCGCATCGGATCCATGATGGTGCCGGTTGCATCGGTATACAAGACCAATGGCGAGCTCAGGGAAATTCCGTTTTCGATTTGGGCACGCCGCAGAACCGCGTCAGGATCTGAAGCTCCGGCATCGGGGGTGATGGCACTGGCCACTGCACCGGCTCCGAGGGAGACGAAAAAGGAGAAAAAGATCCACACGGCCAACGCTGCCAGCGCCGAAGTGGCGACACTGCGAAACATAATCGAAAACAGGATCGCTACGCCTAACCAGA
>JARRRC010000223.1:0-4635 GCA_037381105.1 Desulfobacterales bacterium | reverse complement strand
GCCCCTCGCCTCCGGCGATCACCCGGCCGCCTCGTTGCATTGCCTCGCTGACGTGGTATGCCGCCACATCCAGTGTGTTTTGACTGCCGATCGGGCCGATGTCTGTGTCAGGGTCCGTCGGGTCTCCGACTTTCAAGGCGCGGATAGCCCGCACCAACCGGCTGCGATAGCCGTCAGCCACCGGACGAGCCACCAAGAAACGCTTGGCGGCGATGCACATCTGGCCGGCGTTGGCGAACCCACCCAGCACAGCCGCCGACACCGCCTGTTCCGGGTCTGCCGAGGCCAGGACGATGAAGGGGTCGTTGCCGGCCAGTTCCGGCACGTACTTTTTCATGCGCCCCTCAATGTGCAGCAAGCACTCGCCCACCTGGCGCTTGGTGCTGTCCAGGTATTGGCCCATTTTGATCAGGTTGTCTTTGCCGACCGCCGTGGAGGAGTAGTTGACGAAGACGTCCAGTTCGGGATTCTCGATGAACTCCCAGGCCGTCTCCTCGCCCGGGCAGGTGGTGAAGTGAACAGATTCGACCGGTGCTCCTGCCTTGCGGAAAGCGTCTACCAGCCAGCGGGTGGTGAGCGGAGCGGTAGAGGCCGGCTTGACCACCACAGTGTTACCACTCCCCAGTGCGCACGAAATCATGTAGAAAGGCACCACGAGCGGAACGTTGCGCGGAGCAACGGCACCCACCACGCCGTAAGGTTTGCGTACCCACACGTTATCGCCCTTGAGAGCCGGCAAGATGCGGGGGCGCAAGAGCTGCAGGCGGGTCTCGAAAGTGCGGGCTATCTCCTCAGTGCGGTTCACTTCCCACGTGGCAAACTTGCGGGGTTGGCCGGCCTCCCGGATGGAGAGGGAGATGAGGTCCTCGCGGTGGGTCGCAATGCGCTCGCCGACATCCCGGATCATGGCCAATCTTTGGTCCCATGACAGGGCCTGCACAGCATTCCGGGCACGGTAGGCCTGATGGATTTTGCTCCGCAGGTCGCGCCGATAGTCCATGAGCAGAGAATCAATTAGCTCCCCGGTATACTTGTTTCGTACTTCCAATTGTCTCATGTGTTTAATTTCTCCCATAATCAAAAGTATCAGTGGATCCAAATTTTGGCTCGCAGTGACGACTTTAGTCGTCGTTTCCCCCTGAACGACAGGAGTCGTTTCTACGAGTTATGAACTTTTCCAATGTTGTTGGTTGTTCAGGGAATTATGCTATGCAGCGGCTGCCAGTTCAGCGCAGTTCGTGCCGCCTGATTGCTGCAACGCCATGACGGCGGACATGGAGTTGTCTTATCTCGCCTTGGTCTGGCTGCTCCTATGGAATCAGCCAGACGGTCAAGATATTCGCCTTGGCGTATGGGTTCGTCAACCACATTGAATATTGAACCTGCCGGAGCGGTCTCGATAGCTGCAGCAACTGCGGCCGCCATATCCTCGACGTGGATTAGAGATGTAAAGTTCCTGCCGTCGCAGGGGACAGTCTCTTCGCCGGATCGCAATCTTTCGATAGCATTGTCCTGAAACGTGCCCTCGCCCACAAAGGTGCCGCCACGCAAGATGCACCATTTGAGATCCTCAGGCGGAATGTTCCGTATCATTTGCTCCATGATCATCACAGGGGCACAAATTCCGGTACGCTCCTGGGATGCATCTAAAGGCATATCTCCGGTAATCCAGTTGTCACCGTGGTCGGGATAGGCCATGGTAATACTCTGTTGAATATAGCGTCTGATCCCGACTTTAAGAGATGCCTCGAGCAGCAATTGAGTACCATCCGTTCGCAGGCGCGTATTCGCCTTCATGGCATCGGGGTCTGTAAAATTAAGAGGGATAGAGGTGGCGATATGTACAACTGCATCACAGCCATCCAGCATGGCCGGCAGAGCTTTTGCAATGTTTGAAAGCAGATCGCATTCAACGATTTCCCCAAGCTGTGGAAACAGCCTGCGTGCTTTTGCAGTTGAACGCGCCAACGCACGTACGATATGACACTTCTGCACGAGTATAGGCACCAGTGCGCGGCCCAAAACTCCCGTCGGTCCAATCACCGCTATTCTCATATGTTTATCTTCTTTTTCGATATGATAACAAGATATTAACTATAAAAAAACAGGCCTTCCGTCTATTCGAAATTTCTCACATCGAGTACTTCTCCGCTTCGCTGTCCTTCCACACTTTCTTTATACGCAAAGGCGACCTGTTCTGCAGGCATCCCTTCCAAGCCGTCCATCCCCAAGGCTTTTAAGGTCTCTTCAACCCAGATGGGGCTGACGGCGTTCACTCGGACACCGCGCTGTGTCTCCAGCGCTGCAGCACGCACAAAGCCTTCGATACCGGCGTTGACCATGCTTATGGATGCACTGCCCGGCATTGGATTTTGACTGAGTACGCCGCTTGTTAAGGTGAATGAACCATTGTCGTTGATGTGGTTCAGACCTATTCGGACAAGATTGACCTGCCCCATCAATTTGTTGGTAAGTCCCAATAGGTAATCTTCGTCTTTGAGACTGTCGAGACTGCCGAATTTGGCAAGACCCGCGGCAGAGATAACCGCGTCGAACTTGCCGACATCCTTATACAATTTTCGGATGGAATCTTTTGAGGCAATATCAACCTTAAGATCGCCGCGGCTGAACCCGACCTTTACAATATCGTGGTCCGGCGCCAGCAAATCGACCACTGCGCGTCCTATGGTGCCGGTTGCACCGATGATAATGATTTTCATTAAGTATTCTCCATTAGTTATCAAATTTCAGCTACTTCTAACCCATGCCATCTTAAGGTATAGTAATCACGATATATGCAAAGTCGAGAACGATACAGCTCATCGGGGCACTCTTCGCTTTGAATTGAAGTTTAAAGGAAGTATTGGTACATCCAAAGCAAGCAAACGAGCTATGCTTGGGAGAAGGCCGGTTACCTGTTTATGATTCCTGTTGGCTGTGGGATACCGGGAAATTATCGTTGTTTTTAGATAGTGCCGAAAAACTCGGCCTCGACCTTAAAAAGTTAAAAGGCGTTGCTTTGAGCCATGGCCATTATGATCAAGGTGTTCGATATCGGTACTGGCAGCGGAATTGAATTTTGAACTATAAAATATGTTGATCTACTATTTTACGATGATGCCTTTCTTTTAAGTTCCCTTGCAAGACAGGCACTGGTCATGGCTAAAGATTCAGGATCAAGATAGTATTCCGCATGTTTCTGAAAAAGCACGGTACACTTGGCGGGGAATTCTTCGTCGCCGTCGTTGAAAAGCAATAGAAGAGAAATTCGGGGAAGGGCGCTGAACTGCATGGACAGGTCGTATGATATTTCCATTTCATGGTGAGAGCCGTCCAATTCCTCGCATGCTTTTTTAAGTTCATCCAGTTTGCCTGAAAAATGCCTTTCAATCGCTCTTTCCGTATCACTGGAAAAATAGTTCACATTCGTAAAATGTGAAACCATTTTGAAATCTTTAAAAGAAACCCATTCATTTTCATGATGCGATTGATCGGGACATAAAAGGATGTATTTAGAAAGAATGACGGATATTACATAATCAGGTCTATTTCCTGACTCATCGAAAACCCCATTATTTGAAACCAGATATCTGTTATTGAAAAAAGGGATAAACATCCTGTCGCCGTCATGGATGATACCCAATTTGTCTTTAATCGACTCAAAATCGATTTTTGCCATTTGAGCACAATATTGCTGATAATTTTTTTCAAATACATCTGATGCTTGAACCATGAATTACCTCACGAATATAATAAAATTCTTCTAAACCATAATCCTCTGTAACCGATCACTGTTTACGACTCATTGTCCATTATATCATATTATTACCGTGGTCCAATCCCGTCACCCGTCACCGCAAATTTTAAATACGTAGTAGATATTCAAATTACGGGTAACGTTCAAGCTCACCAGCGGCGAGGAAGCGCAGCGGAATTGCTGACCCGTGCAGCGCCCTGCTCGGCACAGTATATTACCCTATTTCTGTAAGCGCCCTGCATATATCCGGCCTAGATGACCTTCGCTACCGCTGGTATATGTCGAATGGAGGCAACCAACACCCAACTGAGAATCAATGTGCCTACGAACACCACTATTCCTTTCACTAAGGGATCAAGTCCGCTTCCCAACAACAAGTACTGAAGCCAAGTAACAAAAACGTAGTGAACAATATAGATTCCGTATGAGTTTTCACTCAGACTGTCGAAAATACGTACGCGTCGCTTCGCAAACCGAAGAAAGAGTCCAGTCATTCCGGAAACGATAGCCCAGCAGCAGACCACGAAAGCAATCTCACTGACAATGGTTCGCTCCATAGGAGTAACAACCACGATCATAATAATAAACACCGCAAAAGACATCAGGCCAACAGCTACCCACCCCCACCAACGCTTTGCGAGTGCTCCGTCAGTTTTGAAGACACTGCGGTCAATGCCGATTGCCCCGATCGCAGTGCCCGTAAGGAAGTACACCAGGTAGAGCAATATCCGGCCAGCCTGCGCATTAAAGGGGCCGATTCCAATCCACCTCAGCGGTCCGAAAATGATTGCAATAGGCAGGTACACAAATATTGAGACTCCAAGCAGTACTCCAAAAAACGCTACGGGGCGATCAAGGATGATATTCAATCGGCCTCT
>JARRRC010000222.1:0-9078 GCA_037381105.1 Desulfobacterales bacterium | reverse complement strand
CCGGTTAAGTCTGCTGACGGAAGAATTCTGTTTGACGTCGGCACCGGTGCCGAATGCGTCCAGTGCCATATGCCGGGCCGTACCTACATGGGGATCGATTATCGGCCGGATCACAGTTTTCGGGTGCCGCGTCCCGACCTGAGTGTTAAAATAGGGACGCCGAATGCCTGCAACCGGTGCCACATCGATAAAACATCCAAATGGGCGGACCAGACCATCACCAAATGGTACGGGCCGGGCCGAAAGCAGCATTATGGGAGCATCATCGACGCCGGACGCAAACGGCGTTCCGATATCCGTGAGGACCTCATCCGATTGGCCGGAGATTCGCTATACCCCGTTATCGTGAGGGCCACGGCCATATCTCTTTTAACCGCCTATCCAGGAAAAGATACTTCCCGGGCCATGAAGCTGGCGTTGATGGATGACGAAGCCCTGATCCGCCGAACGGCAGTGGGAAGTATCGCTCCGATCAGCCAAAGAGAAATGACCGAACTCATTTTCCCTTTGCTTTATGACCCTGTTAGGGCGGTACGCACCGAAGCAGCCCGCCGGTTGGCGGAAGACCCCTCCTGGCATCCGGATCCAGACCAAAAGAAGGTTTTTAAAGCTGTCTTAAAAGAATTTATCGCATCCATGGAATATAGTGCAGACTTTGCCTTTGGCCGGTATAACCTGGGCAATCTCTATGTTGCACTGAATCGGCCTGACCAAGCCATCCAAAACTATCTGGCCGCCATTAAAATCGATGATCTGTTTTATCCGGCCAAAGTCAACTTGGCCATGTTTTATAATAAAAGAGGCGAGAATGACAAAGCTGAAACTCTTCTGCGTGCAGTTGTAAAAGTTCATCCGGAGTTGCATGAAATTTCATATTCATTGGGACTTTTGCTGGCAGAAATGAAGAAATATGATTCAGCGGTGGTTTATCTGAAAAAAGCGGCAGAGGGCATGCCGGAGCGCTCACGTGTTCACTACAACCTCGGATTGCTGCTGCAGTATTTAAGAAAAGATACAGAAGCAGAAGGAGCACTGCTTAAGGCATTGAAAATAGAACCTGACAATATGGATTATTTGTATGCCCTGTGGGATTTTTATTATAAAAGAGGAAAATTACGAAAAGCCAAGAGTATTGCCATGCAAATGGTTGCGAAATACCCTGAGAGGCCCATTGGTAAAGAATTGCTTGGCACTATTGAAAGGAATTTTCCAAAATCGAATGAATAGGAAAAAATGACGTTGATGTTACGCATGTTTCCACAGATCCGGCCCCATCTTTGTTAGAAGTGGTTTAAAAACTATCAATCGTGTTCAAGATCAAGACGAATTGAGGCGGCCAGCCGCAGGAACATTTCGAAGATTGGACGGTTCAGTTCAACATAGAAATTGAGGACGAGGGGAGATTTTGAAACCACTTCTTGGATTATTTTGACATTATCTTCTGAATACTGCCAAAGTTCCGTATCAAAGGTTTTAATGAAGTAAAACGAGCAGCGGCTTTTTTTGCATCTTTACGGTTGGCAAAGCTGCCATAGATGACGACATAGAAATTCTTTCCTTTTTGTTTTTTTCGGTAATAGGCAAAACTGCCGCCACTGGACTGCTGCTTTATAAACACTCTTGCCGCCCGTTCGCCGCTCATCACCGCCAACTGTAAAGTAAAATGTCCGGGATTGCGGCCTCTGATCCATCCGAGATTTTCAATACGCTGTGATTTCTTGGATATGCTTGCTTGTTTTGAAGCGGATTGCTTCCGGCCATGAGTTGTCTGAGTTAGCGTTTTCATTGAACCGGATGCTTGAATGCCAAAACACTGCACCACAGCCAATTCATGGCCCTGGTGAACCTGCTGATACTTTTCCCAAAAGGCGGCGTCGATGTTTTTTTGTGCGACAGGAACATCTTTTTTTCGGTAACGGTTCAGTTGAGACGGGCCCCCATTGTAAGCAGAATAAGTGGCGCGGGCCAGATAAGACAGATTGCCTCCATGTTTGTGTTCTTTTTGTTTCAATGCGTAATCAACCATGAACTTGAACAGGATTTCGCTTCCTGCACGGGCGTTATAGGTGATGTCCCATCTCAACTTGGAAGGAGAATAAAAACCGCGCCACACCTTTTCATTGACCTGAAACAGGCCAATATCACCTGAGGCGGAAATAAGGGGAACAATTTTGCGGTTATGAACGATGTATTGACGCCAGCAGCTTTCCTGCCATGCGGCGGCAAGCATCAGTTTGCGATAAATGCGGGCGTATTTTTTGTCTATTGGTGACGAACGAATTTGCGCATCCGCCTCTTTAAGTAATAAGTTTCGAATTTCGAGAAGATAAGACTCGAGATCATCAGCAGTGGGTATCCAGCGATTCAGACGATCTTTGGGATTTGCGGCATAGACCGGCTGGATCAGTTGAAAGTTAAAGCCATGGGGCTTTTTGGGTTGGATGATTTCACCCGTCGTTTCGAAATCAAACAGCTGCCGGAGCATCGGATCGGTTTCATTCAGATATTTCAGCGGATCAATGGATGGATCGGCATTTAGAAGACGTGCCAAACGTCTCAGGCCGTCAGTGGATATGTCCAGTCCTATCGCTGGACTCCAGCGATTCAATGCGTTGATGGCGTCAGTCGCTGTTATAAACGACAGAAAGGGCAAAAGATTCTGTTTCGGCAAATGAACACTAACCTTTTGCATTACCGGTGTCAGCCGCTCCCAGCTTCGGATAAACAATTGTTTGACCGGGTCTGTTGTGTTTGGTTGGGGTTCACTGAGAATTGACTTAAACTGGTAGCGTGTATCCAGAAGTATCTCCAATAAGGCGGAACGAAGTTCTTTGGAGCGAGTGGCAGCAGCGGCTTCTTTGATAACGAACGTCAAAAAAGCATCCCAGCTCTGATACCGTTGTTCCAGCTGCCGTATTTCATATTTACTGAGGGTTGGCTCCGGCTCGGCTTTGGCAACGGTATCGACATTAATACGCAGCTCGATATCCAGCCCGTTGGGGTAGGTCAAAAGATGACCGATTCGCACGCTGTCAATCATTCTTGCCAGGCGGTCGGCCGGATAACGGGGCAAAAAATAAGGGAGCAGATCTTTGAGCGAATCGATTTCAGGTTTCAGATCCAGCCTGTAGCGGCCGAATAAAAGATGCAACTGTTCTTTCACCGCCTGAAGCACGAGATTATTCTTAAGCGGTTTGCCTTCTTGATCGTAAAACCTGGTGTTTTGCACCCTAAATTCTGCGGACAACGGGTGACCGCTTACCAAAGAAGGTTTTCCTGTAACAACGGTGCGTCCGGACCAGCGGGTAATGGTATTACAGGGACCCGTTGTAGGAACGCCGATGATTGCGAGAATTTTCGCATCCGCTCGCAGCAACTCTCCCTCTGCCGACAGATGAGGTTTCGAAAAAGTAATACGGGTGCAACCGTCGGGATCCAAAAGGTACTGAGCAGTATCATTCGGTCCCTTAAACTCATCCTGCACCATAAGAAGCTGCAATTGCCGGTAGTCAAGAAAGAAAGGGATAGCAATTGTTTCAGCCCTCACCGCGATTGGTATGGCGGTCAGTGCCAAAATTATCGTGGCACAGAGCGTCATTGTCATGCGAGAAACCATAGGTATTCCTTTAACCGAACTATTGCACCAACAGCGCTTGGCGCCGTACTTTTTATGGTGTTAAAAATCAGTGACTTTAGCTTTAGTTATTTGTTTCGGGCCGTTGACGCAGATATCTATGCTGTCAAATATAAACAATAGGAACGAAGGGTCAAATAAAAAAATGTTTAAATGTTGCAAAACCGCATTTAATGGTAATATTTATGGCGTTAAAAATTCGAAGCTGATGTCTAAGCTCTCACAATATCGATGGTTCTTGAAATCGACTTTATATATTCAATACATATTGGAGGATAATCCATGGCCTTTGAAACCAAAGAGCAAGTTTTAGAAAAAGTTCTCAACCAGGAAAAACCCCGATGTCCGCACTGCGGCGAAACGATGATGATATGGGAGGTTCCTCCGTTTGATTTTGCCGACGGTCTCGGATGGGGAACCCCTTACCTGTTTATTTGTTTCAATGACGAATGTCCGCTCTATATTCAGGGATGGGAGAATATGCAGGAAAATTATGCCCAAACGGCATCTTACCGATGCATAAATTATCCGGGTACGGAGCAGTTTCAATACATGCCCGTATTCAGTCCGATGGGGGGTACGGGACAAATCCTTGATGAACGTGTTTTGGCCGAGCAGGAAATCCTAAAAGAAAAAACCAAGATCGGATTTTCCATTCTTGCAGATGCCTATGTATCCAAAGATTCTGTTACGGTGGTAACATTGCTGCTCGATGGTGCACAGCCCCAACGGGTCCGGTTAAAAGCAGCGGAAATGATCGGTGATATTGGAGAGCTTGAAGCCATAGAGCCTATCAAGAATTCAAAATTTGTAAACACTGCGGCCAGGATGTGGCAGGCAAATAATATAAAGAACAAATTGTTTTAAAACCACTTCCAAATGTTTTACGGCTTCATTTCGCCGGTTGAAGGACTTTCAAATTTTATTCTTTTTGCATCGATCCAGAGCCCTTCAAGGTCATAAAAGGTGCGGACCGGTTCATAAAAAACATGAATGACCACATGGCCGTAATCCAGCAAAACCCAGTGGCCTTCTTTTTTGCCCTCAACGCTCAGCGGTTTTATATCCTGTTTTTTCAGTTTTACCTGAATATCATCCGCAATGGCAGAAACTTGCCGGCTGGAACGGCCGCTACAGATGATAAAAACATCGGAAACAGACGTTAATCCCCGAACATCAAGAACCACAAGGTTCAAGGCTTTTTTCCCCGTCGCGGCTTGGATATAAAGATCGAGATCGGGGTCGGGGGGTGTTGTGGGCACATCCGTCATAGATAAAGTCCTTTGGTTTTTATAAAATCTTCAATAACTTCTGGTACCAGACGCTTAATCGAAATTCCCTTTTTGATATGTTCGCGAATGGTTGTCGATGAAATATCCACACGGGAGACATCGAAAACAAAAACCGGCTGTTGTTTCTCATGAACGTAAGCCGATTGAGAAGCGGAAAATTTATACCCTTCTGAAATTCTGCATCGAAGATAATTTCCAAGTGATTTCCATTCTGTTTGCTCGCTATTTTTCCCTTTAACAGATCTGGACATGACGATAAAGGGGATCAGCAGGAAAAGATCCTTGTAGGATCTCCAGGTATCTATCTCTAAAAAAGCATCCAGCCCGACGATGAGATAAAGTTTGGTGTTTTTGGAAAAAATCGAAGTAAAATACCGAACCGTATCGATGGTATAAGAAGGCCCTTGGCGTTTCAGTTCGACATCGGATATCACAAAATCCGGATCCTTTAAAAATGCGAGCCGGATCATTTCAAGACGATCTTCGGCATTTATCACGTTTCCCGGTTTTTTGTGCGGCGGCAGTGCCGAAGGGATAATCAGAATTTCATCCAAGCCAAAACCCGTTTTAACTTCTCGAATGACCCGGACGTGTCCTAAATGAACCGGATTGAACGTGCCGCCGAAAAGTCCTATGTGTTTCAAAAAATCCCCTATGTTTTGAGTCTTGAAAAACCTATTGCTCTGAGCCAAATCAGAGACGATTGGTAATTCCGGTAAATACTCCAACGGGAATAATGGAATAATGGGTTACGGGATGTTATCAGCTTAATAAAATATTAGGTTCGTTTTGATAACTTATACTGTGAGGGCATTTCCGTTTTTCCCAATATTCCATTATTCCAACCACATGCAATGTGATTTTAATCACTCCCCTGTAGCGCGAAAACAAAACCGGGTCCTTTAAGTCAGGATCGTTTTTAGCCGGTTTAAGATCTGATCTGACCATCCCCAAAGACAACGAACTTGGTAGTGGTAAGTTCTTCCACCCCCATGGGACCAAAAGCGTGGAGCTTTGACGTACTGATGCCGATTTCCGCGCCAAGCCCCAGCTCGCCGCCGTCGTTGAAACGGGTTGAGGCATTGACCAGCACCACCGAAGAATCGACTTCGCGTACAAAGCGTTTGGCCCGCTGATAATCGCGTGTCACAATGGCTTCCGTGTGTTTTGAACCGTGTTTTGAAATGTGGGAAATGGCCTCCTCCATATCTTCTACCACCCGGACGGCCAGGACAAGATCAAGATATTCTTCAGGCCAGTCCGCTTCCGTTGCCTTTTTAACATCCGGCAAAATGTTGAACGTTTGAGGGCACCCTCTGATTTCAACGCCTGCATTTATCAGTCGCTTTGCGATTTGCGGCAGAAACTGTTGTGCGACGGATTGATGCACAATCAGTGTTTCCATGGCATTGCATACTCCCGGACGCTGCACCTTGGCATTGAAGCAAATTTCTTCGGCCATATTCAGCTCGGCGCCTTCGTCGACATATACATGACACACGCCTTTGTAATGTTTCAATACCGGTATGGTGGAATGTGATACGACAAAACGGATCAATCCTTCTCCGCCGCGAGGAATGATCAGATCGATGAATTCTTCCTGGTTTAATAAAATGTTGATTGCTTTTCGATCTCTGACAGGGACGATCTGAACGGCATTTTCGGGAAGGCCCCATTCACCGAGAATCTGTCCGATAATATTGGCAAGGGCCTGATTCGAATGAAGGGCTTCGGATCCGCCTCTAAGGATGACGGCATTGCCGGCTTTAAGGCAGAGGCCGGCCGCATCAATGGTGACGTTGGGCCGTGATTCGTAAATAATACCGATAACGCCGATGGGGATGCGCATTCGCATCACTTCCAAGCCATTGGGTCTTAGCCAGCTTTTTCCGGTGGCGCCCACAGGATCGTTGAGAGCGGCCACTTCTCGCAGCCCTTTGGCCATGGATTTAATGGTCGCGTCCGATACTGTGAGCCGGTCGATCATGGCCGGGGAAAGCCCTATTTCTTTTGCCCGGACAAGATCCTTCTGGTTGGCTTTTTTGATAGCCGATGCATCTTTTTCAATTTTATCGGCCATGCCGAGCAGCACGGCATTTTTCTGGCGTGAACCGCACCTTGCCATTTCCATGGCAGATGCCCGTGCGGCTTTGGCCATGTTGACGATAGTTGTTTCAATAGTCATTACACGTTTCCTCTAAGCATTGAACACGCGGGATATTCACTCAATCGAGTCGTTGTTGCTACTCATCATATTCAGCGGTGACCACCAGGTTATCGCGATGAATCACATCATCGAAAGGTTTATGTCCCAGACGGTTTTGAATCTGGCTGGATTGAAGTCCCATAATTTTTCGAATATCTCCGGAACTGTAATTCACGAGACCGGTTCCCAGTATTTCACCCACTGTTTTTCCGAATTGAACCGGAGCACCGACACCAAATTCACCTTCCACGTCAACGATGCCGCTTGGCAAAAGACTTTTGCCGTTTTTAAGAATTGCGGCGGCGGCGCCGTCATCGATTCGGATAATGCCTTTGGGTTTTAAGGTGAACGCGATCCAGCGCTTCCGGCTTTTCAGCTTTTTCGTTTTTGGCGCAAAAAACGTTCCGACATCCATGCCGGAAAAAAGCTTCTTTAAAATATCGGCCTGGTTGCCGTTTGCGATGACCATCGGGATACCGGCAGCGGTGACCTTCTTGGCGGCATTTATTTTACTGAGCATGCCGCCGGTGCCCAGAGCGCCCGGAATGCCGCCGGCAAATTTTTTAATATCGTCCCCGATAGTGGATACCAATGGAATAAAGTCGGCATCGGCGTTCGTGAAGGGGTTCTTTGTGTAAAGGCCGTCGATATCCGTCAGGTTAACCAGAATATCCGCATCCATCAACAACGTAATCATGGCCGCTAGATTGTCGTTGTCTCCAAATTGAATCTCTTCTACCATCACCGTGTCGTTTTCATTGATAATCGGAACCACCTGCCATGACAACAGCATACAAAGGGTATTCCGGGCATTCAAGTACCGTCTGCGGTTATTGAGGTCTTCACCGGTTAAAAGGATCTGGGCGACTTTTTTATGATATCTGGCAAAGGCTTTTTCGTATTCCATGATCAATCCGGCTTGTCCCACGGCCGCTACGGCCTGACGCTTGGGAATTTCATCCGGTCGTTTATCAAGGCCGATTTTTTTAACCCCTGAAGCCATGGCCCCGGAAGAGACCAGAATGATCTCTATCCCGCCGTCAATCAAGCGGCAGATTTGCCGGCTGATGGATCGCATGGCTTTTAAATTCAATCCGTGATCTTGGGTCAAGACATTGCTGCCGACTTTTACCACTGCCCGTTTGGCAGTATCAAAAATCGATGTTCGATTTTCATTCATTATCGCGGTCCAATAATTGAACAATTTGAGCGGTTAATTCCGCAAGTCCCTGTCCGGTTATTGCAGAGATCAATCTTATTTTTCCCCCATTTAGGGCAGATTGAAAAATTTCGGCCGATTGACGGGCGCCTGGAAGATCTAATTTGTTGAGTACAACAATCTGAGGCTTTTGTACAAGCGTTTCATCATACATGGCAAGCTCTTGATTGATAGTGTGGTAACCCAGAAGCGGATCATCAGGATCAATGGATGATGCGTCGATGAGGTGAACCAGAATCCGGGTTCGTTCGATGTGTCTGAGAAACTTAGTGCCAAGCCCTGTTCCCTGATGCGCCCCTTTGATTAATCCGGGGATGTCGGCGACGACAAAAGGCTCCGTTCGATCGGTTCGGACCACACCCAGACTGGGTGTCAATGTGGTAAACGGATAATTGCCGATTTTGGGGCGGGCTGAAGAGATAGCAGCAATGAGTGTGGATTTGCCGGCATTGGGAAGACCGATAATCCCGACATCGGCCAACAGCTTGAGTTCGAGTTTTAATGTTTTGGCTTCACCGGATTCTCCGGGTTGGGCAAATCGGGGGGTTCGATGGGTGGATGATTTGAATTTTGTATTGCCCTGACCGCCCCTGCCGCCTTTTAAAAGGACAAATGTTTCGTCGGTATTGACGAGATCTTTGATAAGACGTCCGGTATTCGCATCAAACACTAAAGTTCCGGGAGGAAGCTCTATGATGAGGTTACGGCCGTTTCTGCCGGTCTTTTG
>JARRRC010000221.1:0-4645 GCA_037381105.1 Desulfobacterales bacterium | reverse complement strand
CTTGACGGCGATATCCTTGTCATGGTTTACCAGGGCATCCAGGCTTCTCTTTAGCATAAACTGTGTCTTATCCACCATTTCAGAAAAATCAAACTCAAACTCAAAATCTTGTTTTCTTTTTGACAGATAGTTTACCCCTTTCGCGATATTTACGGTTTCATCGGCGATTCTTTCCAGGTCGCTGTTGATCTTGATGACGGTGGCGATAAAACGGAGATCAACGGCTACGGGTTGATACAGCGCCAGAATTTTCAGGCATTCTTCCTCAATTTCGACTTCCATCTCATCGATTTCATAGTCCCCGTTGATGATCTTTTTTGCAATATCAGCGTCTCGGGTTTCAATGGCTTTGATTGACAAGCGAACCCGATCTTCCACGATGCCGCCTAAGGAAAGGATCCTCTTTTTTATTTTTTCCAATTCTTTATGAAAATGTTTGGTCATATTCTCAATATAACACAACCGGGTAAGAATTGTCAGGAAAATATTTATGGGCTTGAAATAATACATCCCTATGGGTTAATATAAAATGAATTTTCCCGAACCAGCAACGATCGATATCAATCACCCATTAGAACTCAAAGGAGCCCTGTTATGAAAGATGCCCTGAATCCCTTTACGATTGCACAGCAGCAGCTTGATGATGCCGCCCGAAGACTGGGACTTGACCCTGCAATGCACGAACTGCTTCGCTGGCCCATGCAGGAGCTAAAAGTCATATTACCGGTGAAAATGGATGATGGTTCATCCAAAATCTTTCATGCGTTCAGGGTTGCCTATAACACTGCGCGCGGACCTGCCAAGGGCGGTATTCGGTGGCATCCCGACGAAACCATCGACACGGTACGTGCTCTGGCAGCCTGGATGACCTGGAAAACTTCTGTTGTGGACATTCCGTTGGGCGGCGGCAAAGGCGGAGTAATTTGCAATCCCAAAGCGCTTTCGGAAACGGAAAAAGAACGCCTTGCCCGAGCTTATGTTCGTGCAATTGCCCGAAGCATCGGAGTTACCAGGGATGTTCCGGCACCGGACGTGTACACCACACCGCAGATCATGGCCTGGATGATGGACGAATACGAGACCATTATGGGTGAGAAGCATCCGGGTGTCATTACCGGGAAACCGCTTTCCATCGGCGGGTCTCAGGGACGCGGAGATGCCACGGCCAGAGGAGGTATTTATGTGACCCGAGAAGCCGCTAATGTTCACGGCCTTGATTTAAAGGGAAAAACAATGGCGGTCCAGGGGTTTGGAAATGCCGGCCAGTATGCCGCCCTTCTCGGAGAAGAAATTCTCGGGTTGAAACTCGTGGCGGCTTCGGATTCCAAGGGTGGGGTTTACAACCCGAATGGAATTGTTGCACAGGACCTTGTGGATTTCAAACAGAGTACCGGTGCATTGAAGGGGTTTTCAGACGCAGATGAAATCTCCAATAAAGACTTGCTGGAACTCGAAGTGACGGTACTGTTTCCTTCGGCATTGGAAAACGTTATTACCAAGGAAAACGCGGACAACATTCGATGCAATATTCTTTGTGAACTGGCCAACGGTCCGACCACTCCCGATGGGGATGAGATCCTGTATCAAAAAGGGGTTATCGTACTTCCCGACTTTCTGGCCAATGCCGGGGGTGTGACCGTATCCTATTTTGAGCAGGTGCAGAACACCTATAACTATTATTGGGATTTGAAAGAAGTCCACAGAAGACTCAATGAAAAAATGACCCGTGCTTTCAGAGGGGTTCACGACATGCACTTAAGAGAAAGGGTCAACATGCGCCAGGCGGCTTATCTGGTGTCCGTGGCCAGGGTGGCGGAGGCGTGCAGGCTCAGAGGGTGGGTATAGGCTGAAACCTTTGAAAAATACCCCATTTTGCCCAATTTCTTTGTCAGACTCAGATTTCAATCCTCGAAATACTCAATGTATTCCTGTGGTTAAAATCTTCGTCTTCCTTGATCTTGGACAAAATCGACCATTTTTCAAAGGTTTCAATAGATAATACTCTTTTATTCGTATTTTGAGTGGAGATATTCGAATTTGGTATTCAAATGTAAGGGAGAGATATTATTAAAGATCAAAAAGAACTGGACCTGATCAAGACCTACCGCATGTTCTCCAAGCTGATGCGTTACCCGAATCTTATCGATTCAATACGAGAACTCTTTCTATCTGCTCTGGCGGAAAGAAAAATCGCCACCAGAGAAGAGATCGAACTGGAGGCCGTGGAAAGACTGTTAGCTGAGGGAAAGACCCCTGACAAGGAGAATCTTCATGAATATATGGGTATTTTGATCGATCTGTACTTCGCCAGTTTTTTCAGCGAACCGGAGATCGAGAACCATATCAATCTCGCCAGAAAACAAGACCGCTTCAAGCATCTGAACCGTATTATCAACATGGAGAGAGCAACCTCAAAGGAAATTCAGCAGGCACTGAAAGAGTTCTGTGATATTCCCATGGGAGATCTTTATATATCTCCCAATGAAGCAGAGGGTGTCAGGGTCGCGCTGATCAATCATTTTATTTCCAATCAACTTCCTTTTATCGGCGTTAGTAAACATTACATCACGATTCGGGATATCGATGAACTGGTGGATAACATGTACTGGAATAAACGCCGACCCGGTAAAATCGGCGGAAAGGCCGCCGGCATGTTTCTGGCCTATAAAATTCTCGTTCCCAAACTCACACCGGGCGATCCTGAGATAGACGAGTATGTCAGGATCCCCGAATCATATTATTTTAGTTCCGGCATATTTTCCGATTTTCTCGATTACAACAATCTCGATCAGTTTCACAGCCAGAAATACAAAACCCGTGAAAAAATTGAAGAAGAATACAAAAACATTTCAGAGCTTTTTAAGCGGTCGTCTTTCCCGCCGGATACGGTCGAGGATTTCCGCGAATTTTTAGAAAAGGTGGGTGAACATCCCTTGATCCTCAGATCTTCGAGTTTTTTGGAAGACAACTTCGGATATGCCTTTTCCGGAAAATATGACTCTTTTTTCGTTGCCAATCAGGGGGATATCCAAACCCGTCTAAATGAATTTATCTGGGGACTCAAGCAGGTTCATATGAGCACCTTTGGTCCCGGGCCCATTTTATATCGCCGGAGTCACAACCTGCTTGATTTTGACGAAAAAATGAGTATCCTGGTGCAAAAAGTCATTGGTCGGCGATTCGGTGACTATTTCTTTCCCCTTTCCGCCGGCGTCGGGTTTTCTTACAGTTCATATGCTTGGACATCTCGTATCCGAAAAGAAGACGGACTGATTCGAATGGTTTTTGGCCTCGGAACCCGAGCCGTTGACCGGACCGGCGAGGATTACACTCGGATGGTCCATTTAAGTCATCCGCAGCTTCGTCCCGAGGCGGATGCCCGCCAGATCATGAAATATTCACAAAAGATCGCCGATGTGCTCAATCTAAAAACCGGTGAACTGGCATCGATTCCCTTGACGAGCCTTTTAAAAGAAGTATCTCATCCCGACCTATACTGGGCGGTATCCGTTAATGAAGACGGCCATCTTTTGGCACCCATTTTCAAAGGAAAGACGATCAATCCTGCAAACACCTGCCTGACCTTTGAAAACCTCCTTTCCAAAACAAAGTTTCCTTCTTTAATGAAAAAAGTTCTCCAACGACTCCAGAAGGCATATGGACGACCTGTGGATATCGAATTCGTCTGGGATGATGATCATCTTTATATTCTTCAGTGCCGTTCTCTGGCGGTGAGCCTGGATACCGGTGAAGTGAAGCTGCCCAAGGATCTCCCGGAGGAGCAGATCATTTTTACCAATTCCCAGGTGATGTCGAGTGCGATCATCCCGGATATAGAATATATCGTTTATGTGTGTCCAAGGTCTTACGGCAGGCTTTTAACGGTTGATGAAAAACTCGCCGTCGGTCAAGTGGTCAGCCGTCTCAATCGGCTGCTTCAGGATAAACGCTATGCCCTTTTCGGACCCGGCCGGTGGGGAAGCAATGATATCAACCTCGGTGTTCGTGTCGGTTACGAAGATATCAATCACACGCTGATCTTGGGTGAGGTTGCATTTCTAAAGGAAGGATATACGCCGGAAGTATCCTTTGGAACCCATTTCTTCAACGATCTTGTGGAAGCGCAAATCGCTCCCATTGCCATCTTTCCGGACGATGTGGATACGGTTTTTAAAGAAAAGTTCTTCTTGGACTCTCCCAGTCAACTGCTGTCAATGACGGCGGAGTTTGAATCATACAAAGACGTTGTCCATGTCGTTCATGTTCCTTCCGTCAGCAAGGGACGGCTGCTTCAGGTCTATCAGAACAACGAGGAGCAAAAAGGGATCGGTTTTCTTGGAAAGTAAGATCAATCAGAATTTGTCTGTTGACAGTCATTTTGGGCGATGCTATTCTTTTTTATATAAATTTCGCCTTGTTGTTTAAACTTGAGAACTGCTCATCGACGACTAATTTTCCCAAAATGCTTTTTTGTTTTATTACCCTTAACATTTTTCAGGAGGTGCTTTCATGAGAAGAATTATAGTCTGTTTGATCAGTATGTTTTGTGTGCTGGGCTTGATGATGACGGGCGCATCGGCGGCAGATACGGTAAAGGTGGGTATCGTCTTGCCGCTCACCGGATCCCAGGCCAAGTTCGGTGAGA
>JARRRC010000220.1:0-4648 GCA_037381105.1 Desulfobacterales bacterium | reverse complement strand
GCAGTATTCTTCAACGGTCATTCGACTGTGCAAGGCGACCGCAGGTGCGTTAATCCGATGTGCAACCCCTTCCTTGCCGACCATCTGGGCGCCTAACAACCGTCCGCTTTTTGTATCGCCGACCATCTGGACATGGATGAACGATGCACCGGGATGGGCATGTGCACGGGAACGGGTTTTGATAACCACCTCAGCAGGCGCAAAACCATACGCACTGGCTTCATCAACGGTCAGCCCGGTTCTTGCCACCTCAAGATCGAACACCTTGAATACCGCCGTACCGGCAACACCTGTAAGCGCGACCGCTTTGCCGCAGATATTATCGGCGGCCGCCCAACCGGCCCGGTTGGCCCTTAAGGCCAAGGGGATCCAGGTTTTTTCGCCGGTGACCACGTGATAGGCATCAGCACAGTCGCCGGCCGCGTAAATGTTTTCATCTGACGTTTTAAGATTCTTATCCACGGAAATGGCATTATTTATCCCAAATTCAAGACCTGAACGGATGGCCAGTTCACTGTTTGGTTTAATGCCGATGGCCACCAGCACCATATCGGCCTCGAGTACAGAATCTGAACACAAAACCCTTAGCTGTCCTTTTTCGGAAACAATTTTTTCAATAGCTTGCCCCAGGTACAATTTTATTCGATGAGTTTCCAATTCCTTTCGAACGACTTCGGACATTTCATTGTCCATCCACGGAAGGAATATCGGCCGGGGTTTAACCATATCGACATCGATGGACAGCGCTCCGAGAGCTTCGCACATTTCAAGGGCGATATATCCCATACCGATGATAACGACTTTGTTAACATTGTTGGACTGGATATATGCTTTTATTTTTCGGCCGTCATCCAGGCTTTTTAGCGCTACCACCCCCGGAAGATCAAAACCCGAAAGATCCGGGATGATCGGTGATGCGCCGGTTGCAATCAGTAATTTATCGTAGGAAAATTTAAAGGCTTTGCCCTGAAAAGAGGTTCCGGAAACCGTTCTGTTCGCCGGATCAATGGATTCAACACAATGACCGGTTAACAAATTAATGTTTTGTTTTTCCCTGAATACCTGGGCCTTGCGGACCACAAGGTCTTCAATGTTTCTTTCCGGATCCGCAATATTATACGGCATGCCGCAGGCACTATAGGAAACATCCGTGGTTTTTTCCAATACCGTTACGTCTAGATCCGGATTGTTTCGCTTGGCTCTGCTGGCCGCGCTCATACCGGCTGCATCTCCTCCGATAATGACAACCTTCATTGACCTCCTCTTAATTACTTTATTATATTCATTTTAATCATTAAGACGGCAATTGTCCAATACTCAATTCAACCTTTTATTTTCTTACCATTGAGCTTCCACGTTTGCCTTGTCGGCAAAAGAGAATTTTCCTTCATTGAAAGTCTCTACGGCGTCTCTGACAGTGCCCTCAACATTGTCGGCCACATTTATTTTTGCGGCATTCAGCACCTGGAATGCCTTGGGACCGCAATATCCGGTCAGAAGAACTCTGGCACCTTTGTCATTTACCATGGAGGCGGCCTGAATACCGGCGCCTTTAAGTGCATTTACATTTTCGTTGTTGTCCAGCACTTCAAAATCAAAGGTTTCCGTGTCTACAATGAGGATATAGGCGGCCCGTCCGAAGCGGGGGTCAACCAGTGAATCGAGGTGGGGACCTTGAGATGTAATGGCTATTTTCATCTTTTTTTCCTTATCGATTTTGTTTCAATAACCTAAACAATTACAAAAATATTAAAGATCAATGAAGTCGAAAAGAATGTAGCTGATGAATACACGCTTACATTCCACCGTGACCGCCGCCGCAGACCTGATCATCTGAAATCATCGGCAGGTTTCCTGCAATTAGGTCTTCCACCACCGGCCGAATTTCAGGTCGTACGGCATCGTGGTATACATCGATACCAACCTGTCTGAATCCCATCAAAGGACGCATACCGATACCGCCTACAATCAAGGCGTTTACACTGTGACCCGCCAGCAAATTGACGGGCACCATGCATCCTCCTTGGACATGGCCGTGGTTGGCAATTGTTGTAACCTGTTTGATTCTTCCGTCTTCCACATCTACCAGTGTAAACACATCGCAGTGACCGAAGTGTCCCGCTCTTTGACCATCGAGCCCCCCATTATCTGTAGACGGAATTGCAATTCTACCATTTTTCATTGTGCATACTCTCCTTTTTAAATTGAGTTCGTGCCCATCCGCAGATGGTCCACATTTACGGATGGGCACGCATTTATTTTGTACCGCGATTCGTTATAACTCATTGACTCCAATTGCTTCGCGGATTTTGGACCATATCTCTTTAACGGTTTGACCCACTTTAGACGTTGTTTGGTACTCAATAATCGTTTTCCCCTGAACCATGGACTCGGTAAAAACAGGATCAAAAGGAATTCGTCCAACAACCGTTATGTTATTTTCTCTTGCCAGTTTTTCGATACCCGCTGTCTGATCAAGATTCAGATCGAACTTGTTGATACAAACCATTCCAGGCACATTAAAATGTGCGGCCAGTTGTGCCACCCGTCCCATATCATGTAATCCGGAAACGGTTGGCTCGGCAACGATAAGTATGGCTGAAGCCCCTCCCACCGAGGCAATGACCGGACATCCAACACCCGGCGGCCCGTCTGTAATCAACAGGTCGAATTTATTTTTTTCGGCCAATTTTTTAGCCTCCTGCCGGACGAGTGTCACCAGTTTACCGGAATTTTCTTCGGCAATCCCCAATCTGGCATGAACCATCGGACCGAAACGGGTATTCGAGATAAACCATTCCCCGCAGGTTTTTATGGGAAAGTCGATGGCCTGTTCCGGGCAAAAATCAACACATACCCCACATCCTTCACATTCAACGGGATCGACTTCAAAGGCTTCACTAATCGCATCCCATCGGCACAAATCTCTGCACAAACCGCACTCGATGCATCTATCGGTAAGAATAACAGCCGTTCCTCCTCCTTGAAAATCATGGCTTTCTCGTATATCCGGATTCATCAGCAGATGAAGATCGGCGGCATCCACATCAGCGTCGCACAGGACCATGTTTTCGGTCAATGCGGCAAAGGCCGCCATCAGACTGGTTTTTCCGGTGCCGCCCTTGCCGCTGATCACTACCAGTTCTTTCACAGGATTTTTTCTCCCTTACAACAATTGAAAACCATTACCCTATCGTTGCGTAAACAATATGGCATCAAATAGACCCCATCCTTTGAATTCACCATGGATTAGAAATCAAAAATGGGGATGTTTCGATGATTTTTGTTTTAAGTTCAAATATATAATGTCCCCGTTGCCATGTTATTTATGCAACGTTAGGGTTTACCCATTGAGCATCAATGAATGAAGTCAATGTGTCTTGATGCCTTTATGGCAAATATTTTTTGTTTGCCGTTAAATCAAAAGTTCCGCTTTGCTGCTCCCGGCCGTCCCGGTTGTGATGTTAATTCTTCAATATGGCGATACAATTCAATAAATCTTTCTTTCCATTCCGGCATTTCTTCAGCAATCAGTCCGCCTCTTGAATATGTTTGTGCAATGCGTCGATCAAAGGGAATCTCCAACAAAATGGGAATATTTTCCTGCCCGGCATATGTTCGAACGCGATCATCGCCGATATCGGAACGATTAATAACCAGACCCTTTGGAATCTCAAGGAGTTTTACCGCTTCTACAGCCAGTTTAAGATCATGCAGGCCAAAAGGCGTCGGCTCGGTAACCATCAAAACAAAATCGGTTCCTTTCATAGCTGCGATAACCGGGCAAGAAGTTCCGGGAGGCGCATCGATAATGGTGAGATGATCGGATCGAGTATGAGATCGAACTTCTCTGATAAGCGGCGGGGACATGGCTTCACCGACTCTCAATCGCCCATGCACAAATGCAAGGCTATTTCTGTAGCCGATTTCAATCACACCCAATTCACGACCGGTTTCGGTGATGGCCTTTTCGGGACAAACTTCCATACAACCCCCGCAACTATGGCAAAGTTCAGGAAATGTGAGAACGGTTTCACCAATTACAGCGATGGCCTTGAAACGGCATATTTGAGCACATTTTTTACAAAAATTGCATTTTGTTTCGTCAACGTTCGGGACCGGCGTAAATACAGTCCGCCTTTTTTCAATGACCGGATTTATAAAAAGATGCGCATTGGGTTCTTCGACATCGCAATCGATAAGTTGTACATCCGATTTTATGGAAACGGCCAAGTTGGTGGCAACCGTCGTCTTTCCCGTACCGCCTTTTCCGCTGGCAACACTGATGATCATGTGATGATTTCCCTATGAGTTATGAACTTATGCTCAATATATAGACAGCATTCGCCATTGTCAAGTATCATGTTTCATTATCTCAAAGTTAAAAATTATTATTGTTTTCCGGTAAAACATAAAATTCAAAATAAAAATTATCTTTGCTTTCCGTACAATCTTTTCCAGGGCGCATGTTTGAACTCTTGAAAATTAACCAGAGCGAGATATAATGCACCTACCGCCAATTCGGCACAATGGGTGTCTTCCTCCGGAAGTGTTTCCAGAAAACGGATGACTTTTTCAGAGGTAATCTCCCAGGCTTCTGCGATGCTTTTTCCTTCAGCAAGAAAAGCGACGCAATTCGAACAGGCAT
>JARRRC010000219.1:0-4650 GCA_037381105.1 Desulfobacterales bacterium | reverse complement strand
CCAGGTATTGATGTGGCCTGATGATATTGTAATAAAACTGAAATTCCGGCAGTGCTATTGTTAATTGTTCAAAACTAACAATCTGAAGCTGCTTAACGGATGCTTTAAACGTACCGATAAATCGTTCGACCCGGCCATTCTGCCACGGGCAGGCAATCTCACTTTTCTGATGTCGGATGCTCAGTAGTCTTAAGCCACTTTCAAATAACGCCGAAGTAAAAACCGCTTCATTATCGGTTTTAATGGATTTGGGTTTACCAAATCGAAAGCAGGCTTGTATAAGGTATTTGAGTAACGTGATAGGGCGTTTATCGTTGATGGCCTGCAAACACAAACATCGTCTTGTGCCGTAATCGATCATTGCCAGAATCTGGTGTTGCCTTCCCTGATCGTCCGTGACGGTTGTTAAATCCACACCCCAGCAAAGATTCTTCGATAATGTTTTTGGCCGCCTATGTTTCATCGCCCGTCTGAGCATCTGTATCTGATAACGATGCCGTTTTATTTTCTCATAGACATAGGATTTACTGACGGTCATGTCTCTGGAAGCCCAGCCCTTTCAAGGTGATTATTTAACCGATTTCAAAAGCCTCGCCGTTGATACGTGAGGCACCTTCGATGATGATTTCTTTTTCGGGGCCGCTTTCTTTTCCCCTCGACGATTCTTTTTGTATCTTTCCAGCTTGATATTCTTCGCTAGCGAGATCAACAGTTCCGTAAATGACTTTTCCGACATTTCTGTAAATATCTCCCAGTTCTCCGGTGGTAATGCCACCATCATGCCTTCATGAGTCCGACCAATTTCGCCTGCTATATAGTAACCGGACACTTCATTCTCGATGGTTTCCTCGCCATGCACATGCCTCATCGCGGCTTTAATAACCGCCATTATGTTGTATGAGACCAACGCCACACAAAAACCGAATAACGCGGCCTTGGGATACCCCAGGGTATTGATTTCCGAGTGCAGATACGATTCCAATTGCTGGAACATGGTTTCGATGTTCCAGCGCTTGCGATATAACTCTGCAATGTACTCAGCAGAGGCGGCACTTTTCGGTAAATTCGTCAGCAGTAACAATTCCGAATCTTCGCTTCTGGTTTTCTGTTTCAGCTTCACACTGATCCGGCGAAGACGAACGGCCTTGCCATCCTCATCCTGCATCGAGATCCATTGCTCGTAAATGTCCCCGCTTTCCGATTGCCCCACCAGCTCAAACTCACTGAGTATTTCAAAAGGTATTTGCTGGTGTTGACGAATAATGAAGTAGCCTTTCTGGCGTCGGATAGTCATTAAAAAATTCCGGACACAGAAGTTACGATCAGCAATCCAGACATCTTTTTCCTGAACCGTTGGCATCAATTGGCCCAATAACGAACGTTCCTGTGCATGACCGTCTTCGCAGGGAAACACATCAATGGCCATTTCCAGCGCTGGATCATAGACGACCAGTGATTTCCCCGGTAATGCACCTGCCGCCTGATCCCGAAGGACCTCCAGGCGATGCTCTGACGCTTCAATACAATTACCGTCCAGCATTTTAACACGATAACCGGGCAACAATGGCTGGCACGCCGCATCCATCTGGTTGATCATTGTCGCCATGTCGGACGCGGTTTCTCTGACCAAGGCGGCAGAGACGGATATTTCCAGACCATTGAGTTTGTTATAGACGGAGGTAATAGACACACCGATGTTGTCTTTATTCACCTTGTATGCGGCATTGATCGAGGAAAAAGTGCACGTCACAACAAGGCTCATCAGATGGAAGACAGAGTCAAACAACAGGTCACGGGTGTATTGCTTATTAACAGCGCGTTCAAAACATTGGTTCAGTTTGTCTTCGGTTAAGGGTAACCGTTCATACTACCACGTACTTATCCCCCACCATCATTCCCGATAACCTACGCCTCATCTTTCACATGCAACTTCCGAGGCAACCATGAATCAATTCCGCAAACATCGATCCGCTACTCAATGGCAATCCATCCTGAATGACTTCCAGGCATCCGGTCTCTCCGCACCCAAATTCTGTGAACAGAACGCCATCTCTTACGCCAGCTTCGCCAAGTGGCGACACAAGTTATCCGCATCGACTCGCTTGGGAACGAATCTCAATTCGGGGCATCTCACGGCCGAACCATTCCTCGATCTCAGCACCCTCCCATCCAGTTCGACGGATAAGCCATGGCACATCACACTCAAGCTTGGTGATGGTGTCGAATTGGTCTTGAGTCAGGGGTGAATCATGTTTTTACCGGAACCCAATGTGTGCATCTGGCTCTATGCCAAACCCACGGATATGCGCAAATCCTTTAACGGCTTGTGCGCGCTGGTCTCTGGCAAGCTCGCAGAGAATCCAACCAGTGGCGCATTATTTGTCTTTGTCAATCGTCGCAAAACGCATATCAAAATCCTGTACTTTGATGGCAGCGGCTTTTGCCTCTGGTTTAAACGTCTGGAGCAGGGACAATTTAATTACCGGGCTCACGAAGGTGAAAAACAATCACTAGACTGGGCACAATTAAAACTGTTACTGGATGGTTTGGAAGTGAAAAAAATCCGACAATATAAGCGTTATTCTCATCCACATTAGACGTATTATTCTACGGTGTCTGGTATAATCCAGCGCTATGCAAAACGACTTTTCTTCTGACAAAAAAACTCTCGTCCAAGTCATTGAACATGACCTGGAAACGTTGCGTATGTTGCAAAATTTGTCAGACGAAAATGGCTCGCTGCAAACCGAAAACGCGCAGCTGAAAGATGAAATTCAATCCTTGAAGCATCGCATTGCCTGGTTTGAAAAACAGATTTTTGGGTCGAAGTCTGAAAAGCGTATTGTTGAAAATCCGTATCAGGGCAACTTACTGGCACCACCCACCGAGACGGAAGTTGAGGCGGCCCCTAAAAAAACCGTTGACGGGTATGAACGTGGCACTGCCAAAAAGAATCGCCCTGAGGATTGCGTCACGGACTACGGGTTGCGCTTCACTGACGAGGTGCCTGTTGAAAAAATCGAGGTCATACCACCGGAACTGACAGGGCCGGAGGCGGATCGTTACGAAGTGATCGATACCAAAATCACCCGCAAGCTGGCGCAACAACCAGCCAGCTATGTGGTTCTGGAATATCATTATCCCGTTCTGAAAGAAAAAGCCACGGAATCGGGTGAATCCACGCTGATCACCACCGCCATGCCCGATCAGGTGCTTGAAGGCTGTCTTGCCGATGTCAGCCTGATCGTTGGGTTGCTGATCAATAAATTCCTGTATCACCTGCCTCTGTATCGTCAGCATCAACAACTGAGTCATGCCGGTATAACCGTAGCACGTTCGAGCCTGACAAACTGGACTAAACGAGGGATTGAATTACTGCGCCCGATTGTTGAAGCGCAATTGCGCAATATATTACAGAGCAAAGTCCTGGCGATGGATGAAACCCCGGTTAAGGCGGGACGCGAAAAGAAAGGCAAGCTGAAGCAAGCTTGGTTCTGGCCGATTTATGGCGAAGATCATGAGATCGTCTTCACCTACAGTGAAAGTCGGGGCAAACAACATATCATTGATATTCTGTCGAACGAGTACAGCGGTACGCTGCTGTCCGATGGTTATTCGGCGTATGCGCGCTATGTGGAGAAATGCAAAGGCGTCGTGACACACGCGCAATGCTGGGTGCATTCACGTCGGTATTTAACCGATGCTTACGACAGTAGTCCGGTGGAAATTGATGTGGCACTTAATCTGATCGGGAAACTGTACCAGATCGAAAAACAGATCCGGCAAGAGGGACTGAGCGGTGACAAAAAACAAAAAGTACGCCAGGAACAAAGCCTGCCATTAGTGAATGAGGTGTTTCAATGGGTTGATACTCAATGCCAGCGCGGCGATCTGACGCCGAAACACCCACTAACCCAGGCACTGAATTACATCCGCCATCGGGAAGTCGAATTACGAGTATTTCTGGAAGACCCGGATGTTGCGATGGATACGAATCACCTTGAGCGAGAAATCCGCCCGATCCCGATGGGACGAAAAGCGTGGTTGTTTTGCTGGAGTGAACTGGGCGCGGAACATGTGGGGTTGATCCAGAGTCTGATCAGCACGTGCAAATTGCACAACATCAATCCGCATACGTATTTGACGGATGTGCTGCAGCGAGTGAGTCAGCATCCGATGAGTCAGGTAGAGGAATTAACGCCGAGGATTTGGAAGGAGAAATTCGCTGACAATCCAATGCGATCAGTGATTTATAAACCTGTCAACTGAGTGGTGGAATGAACGCTTACTCTCAAGATACGTTTTTAGCACCTCACCTTTCTGAGAATAACTTACCCAATGATCAATTGGCTTACCTTGATATAAATATAAAGTACCATCAACAGATTGTTGTTTACTTGATTTTTTTGGGCTTTCAACTTGACTTATAACTCAAGTTTCGGAGTTCGTTTTTGTACGATTTTTCTAGTTGAAGGAAGCCCGCAACTCGATTTTCGTAGGAACTTGCCTGCAAGTGACCTTTTTGGTCATGTCACTCATAGCCGATTCCTCCTGAGCCTGTCGAAGTGAGATAGTTGTCCTTCAACTCGCTGCGCTCCCTCAGGATGAACGGTTTTTAAGGAATTTAATGCATAATTTGAACACCGAAAC
>JARRRC010000218.1:0-4655 GCA_037381105.1 Desulfobacterales bacterium | reverse complement strand
GGAATTCCCAGATCGGAGGCACTTTTCAAATGGTCTCCGGCCAGGATACCTAAGCCTCCGGAATAAAAAGGCAGTGACTCATGCAAGCCGAACTCGGCTGAGAAATAGGCGACCGGCCTATGGCGCAGGTTGCTGCAGTGCGTGGCTCCCCATGTCCGCTGCCTTTGCAGGTATTCATTCAGTCGCCGAAAAGCGTAATTGATTCGACTGTGGAGCGCCACGCCGGAGGCCCTATTTTCAATCTGTTCCGGCGTGAGCTGGTTCAGAAAGGCAATCGGGTTGTGGTGCACCTTGCGCCAAAGAATAGGGTCAAGGTCCGTGAAAAGGCGTATAACTTCCGGATGCCATGCCCACCAGAGATTCTGAGCCAGCACCCGAAGTCGTCCATGAAGATTTTTAGCCATAATATTTGTCATTATCTCACCCATTAAAAGCGTGGTTGTATCGTTTTTCAAAAAATTTTAAAGCCAATATCTCAGACCTTTTTATTGAGATCTTATTCGGCCGGAGACCCATGGCATTATGTTTAAGCGATTTTGCAGTGGTTTTACACATTCATAAAGTGCTAAAAGCGTGTCTTGATCATCTCTACAAGCCGATTTCTCGCCAGGTTGAGAAGACTCGGCGGCTGGGGCCATTGCTCCAGAATAAAGGCGCCTGAAAACCGCCGCCGGGATAAACGCTCCAAAACCCGTCCAATGCCCGAAGGATCATTTCCGGCCGGCCCTGTAAAAAGGGAAAGATGACTATCGGCGTCGCCATAGTTTTCATGCATATGGACATGAATGATCGGAATTTGCAGATCCAACCGATCAATGAATTTGATGTAGTCATTGAGGGTTTGCGGATACAAGTTGGCATGCCCCAGATCCAGACACATTCCCACATGATCGGAACCTTTTGAGACGAGCCTGCGTATCTCCTCAAACAGCTCATTGAAATTTTCCGGTCCGGTTGCCGGTGTATTTTCGATAGCGAGTTTAATGCCGCTTTTTATAAGGCGTTTCACCAGCGCACCTATTGCCTGCACATAAGCGTCTACGCCTTCCTGGGCATACAAATGAATATTGACGAGGGATGCGCCTATATCTTGAGCAAATTCGATTTGTCTCGCGAGGACTTCTCGGGACTCCGGTTTTAGGGGATTTGCCTGCCAGGAGGCATGAACCGAAAGCGTGATGTCATGGCGGGCCGCAATTTTCCTGATCAGCGTGCGGGCATTTTTCTTTATATCGTCTTCCGTCCACCCTTCTCCGGATTCCTTTTTGTCGGGAAACCACTCGAATGCATCGAATCCATTGGCGACCGCATATCGGAACGGTTCGATAATGCTGGAAGCCGAGATAGCGGTCTGGTTACCGATTCGAATTTGACGGCTGTTTTTTGTCACTTTTTTCACCGACCTGGGGACGGGTCTGGAGCACAGAGTATCGGTCCTGGGCATAGGCTCCTTCAATATCCTGCGGCGCCCCCATTTTTTCTTCTATTATTGTTCCTATGGCGGCGATGGTTGCCAGAAAATGTCTTAGAAAATGCTCATCTGATATGAGCGGATCGGCGGCGTAATCTAAAACGATTTTGCGGGGCGGTGTTGACATGACGCTGTCGTAAAGACCGGCCCCCGCATAATCGATGAGATCCTCTCCGTTTGAGTCGGAACGGAATATCAAGCCGCTGCCGAACAGACCGGCACTTTTGCTGGGAAACGCAAGCAGGTGCGGTTCATTTTCCCCTTTTCTCAAAGCGAAACTGAGGGCTCTTCCGGGATAGTTGCCGACCAAGGTCTCACCAAGTCCCAACACCACCTCGGCGGAGATTTCGTCTCTATCGCCGGTAAACGGATTGACGGTGTGGATCACAAAACTGTATTCGGCCTCAACAACCGCCTGAATGAGCACCGCCATAAAAAGGTCCCCGTGGGGAATACCTTGTGTCCGGCGATTCAAAAAGGCCCTTTCGTTCCACTTGGAGCCCCAGACACGCTTGATGCACATCCACGCGTCGTCCCAGTTTCCCGGCCGTGCAAACCCTGCCCCTTCCCATACCCGGTAAAGGGAAGAGATCAGCTCCTGGGATGGGTAAAGGGCCAAAACCGTTTCGCGGAGCTCATTGAGAAATTCACTTCTGGACGCATCGGTTGTCAGATCCACCTTCTGGGTCATCTCTTCGTAATGTCTTGCAATTGAAGTGTTTTTCTCTTCGGTCAGTACCCTCTCGAAAACGCCGAAGGGCAGCGCCACCGACTTGGGGATACGGATCCATTCGGGCATATTGTTTCGCAGGCGTTTCAGGTTGTTGGACTTCCCCCCCACAATTTTCCAATTGAAATCCTTTTCCGGTACGGCATAAGCGGTAAAAACGGGTCGAGAGGTTGGCATGCGAGCCGGACGGACGCGTGGCGCAATGGGGCCGACCGCTTCCGTGCCTTCTTCTATGACCACATCGCCGGCGTGATTTGAGTGCAGTTTGATCGTCCGCCCGCTTAATGACTTCAAGCGATCGAGGGTTTTCAAATCATAGCAGGTGGCAATTAGCACTTGAGCGTTGCGGGCACGAATCGCCACATGGGAGACAATGTCGACGGCATCGGAGGTGATGATGGCGGTAATGTTCGGGGGAATATCCTCATCTCCGGCGATGTTGTCAGTTACAATGACGGTTGAACGCTCGTAGGATTTGCCCTGAACGGATCTTAGATCGGCAACCACCTCCACCGTCCCCAGCCCGGGACCCCGGCTGACCACTTGCCAATTGCCAAGATCTGCATTTCGGCGCAATATGGGATCGAGACGGCGCATCAGCATAACCAGAACAAATACAGGGCGACCGCGCACAACCTCTTCGGTAAAGCGGGTGATGGTCCACGGCTCGGCGCAAAATGCATTGCCCAGAAATTCGGCTTTCGGCTGAAGATCCTGATAATAACCATCAATAAAACCGCCGATGACGAGTCCAAGACGATCGAGGACGGCTTTGGCCTGAAGGGACCACTTTTTTCCGAAGCGGGGCATATCCTTGAGGATCTTCCATTGGCGCAGGCATTGTGACAGATCTTCGTCATCATCTGTAAGAGATTTATTTTCAAGCATCATCGCTGTCAGATCCGACATCTGTTCTCCGCTTAAATTCGAATGGAGGCATCGTTCCACCGCAACCCGCAAAAAATCTTCCAGAGCCAGATCCAGAAAGAGCAGATCGCGCACCCCGCGGTGAGGCCCCGTGAGCCATTCGGTCAGTCGTTGGCGTGCTTCGGTGATTTTTTCCACCAGAGTGCTCACCCCCGCAGGCCCTTCATCACGATGCTGCCAGATGAAATCCATCAGCGCATGCATATCGGCGTCAAGTAAATATCGGGCTGCGTAAATGGCTGCGCCGAGATCAGTTCCGGCATGAACGTGTTTCAGAATACCCAGAAAGACTTCGAAATCATGAATCAATGCATCCTTGAGGTGGGGGATAAAATCGGGGTGGGACCTGATCGGTCGGTCATAGTTTTCCAACCGTTCTTTGGTGACACCATCTTGTTCTAACTTCCTGTAATAAGTATCAAGATTTCCATCGTGTCTTAAAAACGCCAGATAGGCTTCACAGATCACCACATCATCGGGTGTGGTGTTATTATGGAGCTTCTGGTGCCACTCTTCCAGAAAATGCCCGGAGACTTCTTTGATGTGATGACGATGCATAATGTTAAGAATTTCATCACGGATCCGCTGACCTTTACCGCCCCGGCCCATTGTGGTTAATATCAGACGGATAAACCGACGTTCATCCGGCGCATTGGTATAACGCTGGGCAAGCTTACGGGTTAAGCGATCCTGGGCGTGGCTCAGCTCCCTTGGCTGGGTATTATAATTGCGTTGCCAGTCCAATTGTCTGATAGCGGAAAAGCGGAGCCATACGAAGATAAGGGCCAGTTCCTCCGAGCCGTTTCGGATCTTGTCCAAAAGATCGGAACACAGGTTAAAACGGTGCATCAGGGTCCAGGAATGGCTGCCCGTCTCCTTTTCGATGATCTCCCCGGCAAGGTCGCTCGGCCCGGAATCGATTGACAACCCCTGTGCGGGCGATGCCATGATCGGCCTTGAAGACGGCTTCCGGATTTCGATTCGGTAGTTTCTGCCCCGGTTGTTATCCCAATGATTTTTCTCCGGGAGAAAAAGAGCGAAAACGATACATGAGAAATCCCATGCCCGATCAATTCTAAAAACGATCCGATACCCGCCGTTTTGCTCCCTAAAAGGGGTTTGAACCGCCGCTTGGTCAACGGCCTTGCTGCCTTCCGGCCAAAGGGCCTTTGGCGCTGTCTGCCAGGTCTGTTGGAGATGGCGGACCACTCCCCAGTGGAGAAGATATCCTTCCTGCCGTTTTGTTTCCAGAGAGATTTCGATTTTATCTTCAGTGCAATGTTTTTCTATATATAGCTGTATGCCGCTTTCGGTTATGATTTTTTCAGTCGTCATAATTCGAATTTTGTTTCGCCTGTTCCGGTTCATTCACGGGACATTATTTCTTAGGTGTAACACTCATTTAGGGTGTTACATTGGCGGCATACTGGACATGGCCGTGTCAAAGAGCGAATATGCTTTCTCGAGGTCGTTGAAAGCCCTATGCACCCAGGCGCTTCCCCAGTAGAAGTTGCAACTCGTCTCTGC
>JARRRC010000217.1:2780-7442 GCA_037381105.1 Desulfobacterales bacterium | reverse complement strand
ATTCGCGAACCGTGCCGTACCACCGGCCGATCCGCGCCAGACCCGCCACACACTCAGGGGGGAAGCTTCCGTCGGCGCGAGGGCCCACGTTCAGGAGTTGATCACCTGGTTTTTTCCTTTGCTGTCCATTCCCAAGACCCGGCCGCGCCTGCTGTTAAGGTCTCCCATTATATCCCCCATATATTCGTCCGGGGTGGTAATCGAAACATTCATGATGGGTTCCAAAAGAACCGGCCCGGCGTCTAAGGCGGCCTTTTTGAAAGCAAGGGAACCTGCGATTTTAAATGCCATTTCAGATGAATCAACCGCATGGTAGGATCCGTCGTCGAGGGTAACCATAAAGTCGATGCAAGGGAACCCCGCAAGAACCCCCTTTTGGGAGGCCTCAATGACCCCTTTTTCCACCGCCGGTATGTACTGTTTAGGGATAACGCCGCCAACGATTTTATCCACGAATTCAAAGCCTTTTCCCCTGGGAAGCGGTTCTAACTGTATCCAGCAGTCACCGTACTGGCCATGGCCGCCGGTCTGCTTCTTATGTTTTCCCTGAACCCTGACTTTTTTGCTGATGGTTTCTTTATATGGTATTTTAGGTGTATCCAACTGGACCTCAACATTGAATTTCCTTTTGAGTTTTTCGGTTATCACTTCAATGTGAATTTGTCCCAGGCCGGATAATAAAATCTGCTTTGTTTCAGGGTTACGCGTAAGCTTTAAAGACATATCTTCTTCCAACAATTTTGATAAAGATATGAAAACCTTATCTTCGTCGCCCTTTGTTTTTGCTCTTACGGCAAACGAGATCAGCGGCGGAAGAGGTTCGGCACATTTAAATTTAACCTTTTGGCTGCTGTCGCAAATGGTATCACCGGTGGTTGTCTCTTTTAATTTGGCCACGGCAACAATTGCGCCGGGACCGGCTTGAGTAATTTGCTTCTGTTCTTTTCCGGCGAGCCTTAAAAGCTGGTTATATCGTTCACTGGTATCTTTATTGACATTGAAAAAATTTCCATCCGCTCCAAGCGCTCCTGATACAATTCTGAATATTGAAAGACGGCCGGCAAAGGGATCCGCAACGGTTTTAAACACAAAAGCAGAAAAAGGCGCTTTCGGATCAGGATGGCATTCTATCTCGCCGTCACCGGTTGCATTGGCGGCAATCCACGGACCGCGATCCAAAGGAGACGGCATGCAGCTTATAATAAAATTCTGGAGAAGGTCGATCCCGATATTTTTTGTGGCAGAACCGCAAAGCACCGGTACAATTTCTCGGGACAAGATCGCTTTTTTCAGCGCAGCCTTAACTTCGTCGTCTGAAAGAGATTCTCCTTCAAGATATCTTTCCAGGAGTTCGTCATCCGACTCGACAATATTTTCAACAAGTGTATCGTGTTGTTCCGAGACAAGATCCTGCATCTGTGAAGGAATATCGACCTTCGTTCCTTTCCCTTTTCCGTCGTAGGTGTAGGCATGCATGCCGATCAGCTCGACGATACCGTTAAAATTCGCTTCGGACCCGATGGGAACCTGTATGATAATCGGTTTTGGCTCAAAACATTCGACAGCATCTTTAAAAGCACGCATAAAATCCGCGCGCTCTCTGTCAAGTTTGTTAATGAAAATAATACATGGCAAATTAAATTCTTCGGCAAATTGCCAGGCTTCTTCAGTCTGCACTTTTACCCCGTCTACTGCATCTATCACAATCACAACGCCGTCGGCGGCCTGCATGCAGCTCTTTGTGTCTGAAAAGAAATTTTGATCACCCGGCGTATCAATTAAACTGATGGTGTGTTTTTTCCAGTTGAATTGATGAAACCCGCTGCTTAAGCTGATATTGCGTTTAAGTTCTTCCGGTTCAAAGTCCATCACAGTGTTGCCGTCTTCAACGCGGCCAAGCCTCTTGATGATACCTCCATTGAAAAGCATTGCTTCTGCAATAGAAGTTTTTCCTGCACCGCCATGGGATGCAATAGCAATGTTCCTTAAGCTTTTTATTGTTTCGGTCATTTAATCTCCTCTCTGCTATAATTAAAAAATTTAGCTTAAGATAAATAATCATTCTAAAACCTAAATTTTTATAGGTTTATTTATAAAAAATCAAGTTCAACTTTCAAATTTTAATGAAATAAAAAACTCTTTGTTTCCCTTAGGACCCAAAATGGGAGAAGGAATGACAAATTCATGAAAGAGCTGAATCTTTTTAAAAAAATGAATAAGATCTTCCATGACACCTTCATGAAGGGCAGGATCGCGAACCACTCCTTTTTTGCCGACATTCGATCTGCCGACTTCAAACTGTGGTTTAATCAACGCCAATATTCTTGCTTCTTTTTTCATAAACTTCAGTATCTCGGGTACGACCTTTTTAAGGGAAATAAAGGAAACATCAATGGTAATGAGATCCACAAGCTGTGATAGTGTTTCAAAAGGGAGCTCTCGAATATTTTTTCGCTCAATAACCACGATTCTTGGATCCCGCCTCAGTTTCCAAGCCAATTGTCCATAACCGACATCTACCGCATAAACGCGTCCGGCTCCATGCTGGAGAAGACAATCTGTAAAACCGCCAGTGGAGGCTCCTACGTCAAGACACACAAAACCGGCAATATCGATGTCAAGTATGTGAAGCGCTTTTTCGAGTTTAAGCCCACCTCGGCTTACATAAGGATGATCTTTTGCTTTAAGAACGATACGGGCTTCAGGCAAAACAAGCGTGCCGGCTTTATCAACAACACGGTTATTCACCGTTACGTTTCCGGACATAATCAACGCCTGAGCGCGTTCCCGGTTACGCACGAATCCCTTTTTTACAAGAATCAGATCGAGTCTTCTTTTACGTGAAGCCATCAGGCATCAATCATAAGGTATTTTGCTGCGTTGAAAATTGCGGGGGCGTCGATACCGTATTTGGACCTGAGAAGCTCCTGGGAACCATGTTCAACAAAAGTATCGGGTATTCCAATACATTTCACACGAAATCCGGTGATCCCCTGATCGGATAAACATTCCAGGACGGCGCTTCCAAATCCTCCCTGTCGAACATTCTCTTCGACCGTCACAACCCGTGGGATTTTTTTCGAAAGAGACCCGATTAACTCGGTGTCAAGGGGTTTTACAAAACGGCAGTTTACTACCGTGGCGGAGATATCATGTTCTTTGAGCATAACATGTGCGGAGAGTGCTTCGTTAACCGAGCGGCCGATGGCCAATATAAGGACATCATCTCCTTTTTTGAGCACTTCTCCTTTTCCGATCGGTATGGAAATATCATTATTTTCCGAGGCGACGCCTTCGGCAGTTCCCCTGGGATACCGAATCGCAATGGGTCCATTATAATCAACGGCGGTCTTCAACATTTTACAAAGTTCATTTTCATCCTTCGGCGCCATGACCGTCATGTTCGGTAGGCTTCTAAGATAGGATAGATCGAATACACCGTTATGAGTCGCTCCATCCTCACCGACAATTCCGCCGCGGTCCACGGCAAAAATCACGGGAATTTTCTCAATACACACGTCATGCAATATCTGGTCATAGGCACGCTGTAGAAATGTAGAATAAATAGCGACAACAGGCCTGAATCCCTCTGTGGCCAATCCTGCTGCAAAAGTTACGGCGTGCTGTTCGGCGATACCCACATCAAAAAAGCGATCGGGATATGCGTGAGCAAAATCCGAAAGGCCTGTACCTTCCGGCATTGCAGCGGTTACAGCGATGATCCTATGGTCTTTTGACGCCATTTCGAGCAAGGTCCGGCCGAAAACCTGAGTATATGTCGGAATAGAACAGTCTTCTTTTATACTTTCACCGGTATCTGCATTAAAGCATCCAACACCATGAAAATACACCGGGTTTTTTTCAGAAGGAGGATATCCTTTGCCTTTTTTTGTCGTAACATGAAGGAGCACGGGTTCGTTGAGGCATTTTACATTATTTAGGATGTCGATAAGATGATCAAGTTTATGACCGTTTATGGGACCAAAATATTCAAAGTTAAAGGCTTCAAACAACATGCCGGGTGTGATAAACGTTTTAAAAGACTCTTTTGAACGTTTGGCAAATTGATAGATATCATCTCCAAACTTCGGTAACGATTTCAGAAACTCTCCTACTTCCTTTTTAAAATCCTGTAAATATTTTGATGAAAACGTGCGGCTCAATAAAGAGGATACGGCGCCGACATTGTGTGCAATGGACATATCATTGTCGTTGAGTATGACGAGAATATTTTTATGAATGTCTCCTGCCTGGTTAAGGCCTTCATAGGCAAGTCCTGCGGTCATGGAGCCGTCACCGATAACGGCGATAACCTTTGAATTATCATTTTTTAACCGCTTGGCGCATGCAACTCCTAATCCTGCGGATATAGAGGTACTGCTGTGACCGGTTGAAAATGCATCATAAGGACTTTCACTCATTCGCGTAAACCCGCATATTCCGTTATATTGGCGCAAGGTGTGAAACTGTTCTCTTCTTCCGGTGAGCAGCTTATGGGCATAAGACTGATGACCGACATCCCATATAATTTTATCTTCAGGCGCATTAAAAACATAATGGATGGCGATGGTCAGTTCAACAACACCCAAGCTCGGTGCGAGATGGCCCCCGTTTTTAGATACCACGTCGATAATGACCTCCCGTATTTCCGAAGCGAGAATA
>JARRRC010000217.1:0-2759 GCA_037381105.1 Desulfobacterales bacterium | reverse complement strand
GAAGGAGAATTAATTTTTTCGAGAAAGCCCAACGCAATAAAATTCCTTATTTTTTTCTATCAACAATATATTGTGCTATTGCCCGGAGAGAATGAGCCTTGTTATCAAAATATTCAAGTGCTTTCAAGGCATCTTCGACAAGTTTTTGTGCAAAATCTTTTGATTGGTCCATGCCCAAAACAGAAGGGTAGGTACTTTTCAGGCGTGTTTGGTCTGATCCCACATTTTTTCCCATAATCTTTGGATCACCTTCAATGTTCAGTATGTCATCTGTAACCTGAAATGCAAGACCAATATTTTTTGCATAGATCTTAAGTTGTCGTATCTGAAAATGGTTCCCTTTTGCCAAAATCGCCCCGGTTGTAACAGATGCTTCAATCAGCGCCCCGGTTTTTGCAGTATGCATCTTCTCAAGGTCTTTTAAAGACAGCGATTGCCCCTCGGCCTCCATATCCTGCATCTGTCCCTCAATCATCCCCTGATATCCGGCAGCCGTTGATAGGGTATGAATAACGCGAATCAAATCCATGGCATAATTTTCTTGAGTTGACTCAATCGTAGAGAGAACCTCGAAAGCCATTGTAAGCAGCGCATCACCGGCAAGAATCGCCGTGGCTTCATCGAAGGCGATATGACATGTCGGCTGTCCTCTTCGCAATTCATCGTCGTCCATTGCGGGAAGATCATCATGGATTAAAGAATAGGTATGAATCATCTCGATGGCGCAGGCCGTTCGGATCACATCCTGATCTTTACCCCCAACGGTTTCAGCAGCGGCTAAACATAAAATCGGTCTGAGCCGTTTTCCACCGGCCATCAGTGAATACCTCATAGCCTTTACAATTTTACGTGAAGTATCCGTGAACATCGAATCCAGAGCTGCATCGATCTGCCGTCTTTTAGAAGAAAGGTATGCACTCAGGTCAAAACTATTCATCATCAGGCTCTGTTTCAGAACTAAATGGCTTCTCAATGACTTGACCGTTCTTATCCTTTAACAAAATGCTAATCCTTTTTTCTGTTTCATCCAGCTTTTCGGAACAGAATTTGGCCAATTGAACACCTTCTTCAAATTTTTTTATGGCTTTTTCAAGCGGCAGGTCAATGGATTCAAGTTCTTGAACAATCTCCTCAAGTTGTTTCATCGCATTTTCAAAGGTCTGTTTTGCCATGATATTATTTCCTTTTCACCGTACAAATAAATACCCCCTTGGCAACCATGACTTCGAGATCCTGGTTGATGACAACGTCTTGAGGGTCTCTGACAACCGCAGCATCCGGGATGGTCCTGATAATACCATATCCTCTTGCCAGAATTGCGTCAGGATTCAGGGTGTGCAGTTTGGCGGAAAGCTCACGCAAACGAAAGCGGTTTTTATCTAATATTATTCTCATATAAATTGATAGGTTATCATAGTTTTGATAAAGTACTATATTATATTTGTTTATCCGTACCAGAAAGGTGTTGGCGTAGAGCTTTTCGATACGTCGCATCACCCGGTCATGCTGTTGGACCATGCTGTGTTTAAAGGCTCTATTCAACCGGCTCAACATATCATCTGTCCTGAGCCTTAAATCCGTAATTTTTCGGCTTGGATGAATCAGTCGATTTGATATCGACTTTAAAACATGTTGACGATGTTCAATATTTCTTAAAAAGTTATTGAATAGCGCTTTATAAAGATCGTTAATTTTGCGTAAAAGATCTTTTTTTAAAGGAACCGCCAATTCGGCTGCGGCTGAAGGTGTCGGTGCTCGCAAGTCCGCAACAAAATCAGTGATGCTAAAATCGGTTTCATGACCGACGGCGGAAATTGTCGGAATTTTACATTCAAAAACAGCCCTTGCAACATCTTCGGAATTAAATGCATGAAAATCTTCCAACGAACCTCCACCTCTGGCCAATATCGCGACATCTGAATCGGATCGAACGTTTAACAGCGTTAAAGCGGATACAATCTCCTGTTCAGCACCGATGCCTTGTACCTTTACCGGTAAAATTTCTAAGCGAATATTTGGAAAACGACGGTTGATAATTTTTATGATGTCATGCACAACCGCACCGGAAGGTGAAGTTATGATACTGATTTTTTGGGGCAGAAAGGGAAGGGAGGTCTTGTGTTTTTCATCAAAAAGCCCTTCGTCGAAAAGTCGCTTTTTTAATTGTTCAAAGGCCAGCTGAATGGCACCGGTCCCTTTCGGTTCAAGATATTCAAATATAATCTGGTAGGTTCCTCGCGGTTTATAAACACTGATTCTGCCTAAACCCGTAATACGCATTCCGTCTTCGGGATGAAATTTCAAATTCCGGTTTTGATTGCGAAACATTACAGCATTGATCTGGGAATGTTCATCTTTTAATGTAAAGTAAAAATGGCCTGAGGTCGGAACATTGAAGTTTGATATTTCCCCCCAAATCCATAGGAAAGGATATTTTATTTCAAGTAATTCTTTAATATCTGATGTGAGTTCGGAAACCGTATATATGCGCTGTCTTTCAATGTTGGAGGGATTTGTATATTGGATGCTGCCGGTTGGAGATGAGTTCATTTCAATCAACAATTCCCGTGTGTATTCAAATTAAAATTTAAAACGCTCATTTTAGGTAAAATTATCACAGATGATCATGCCGTTCAATATATAAAACCGGTGAAACCCCAATATCATAAATCATAGGCTGTCACAGGCTTTGGGTAAAGTTTTTTGCCTTACACATCTTTTATACGTCTGATAAGATATATTATGTAAACTTTTATTTG
>JARRRC010000216.1:0-8074 GCA_037381105.1 Desulfobacterales bacterium | reverse complement strand
TCGAGGAGGCCGAAACATACCGGTTTAACCCCTTCGACCTGACCAAAGTGTGGCCTCACGGCGACTACCCGCTGCACGAGGTCGGACGGCTGACGCTGGACCGCAACCCGACCGACTTCCACACCGAGATCGAGCAGGCGGCCTTCGAACCCAACAACCTCGTGCCGGGTATCGGTCCCAGTCCAGACAAGATGCTGCTCGCCCGCCTCTTCTCCTACGCCGACGCCCACCGTGCCCGCCTGGGGGTCAACTACAAGCAGATCCCGGTCAACCGGCCAAAAGCACCGGTGCACAGCTACAGTAAGGATGGATTGATGCGGGTTGAAAACGTGTCCGACCCCGTGTACGCGCCGAACTCAAAAGGCGGCCCACAGGCCGACGAAAAGCGCTACCCACAGGTAGAGGTCTGGAATGCCGGCGGCGAGTTCATTCGCGCCGCCTACACCCTGCGCAAGGATGACGACGACTTCGGCCAGGCCGGCACCCTGGTTCGTAAGGTCATGGACGATGCACAGCGCGACCGGCTGGTGTCCAATGTCGTCGGGCATCTCAAAGGAGGCGTATCCAGGCCCGTGCTGGAGCGTGCGTTCGAATACTGGCGCAACATCGACAAGGAGATCGGCGACCGCATTGCCAAAGGCGTGACCGGCGGCTGATCCCTCCGAAAGCCCTCGCTGGCCCGCCATTCAAGGCGCTGGCGGGCCAGTGACGGGCCTCACCTCGAGGTTTTGAAACCACTTCTAGGGTTTTTATGCCTTAACAGGATTTGATAATCATAGCACGAAAGGAATAGGTAATGCATAATAAAACAGCGACTTGTGCCCGCTGCCCCTACAAAGCTTCAGACCGGTTTTGTCGAACAGTAGAGGGTAAAGCTCCTGATTTCTGCCCCACTGCCAATATGCCGGAGCTTGCGGAACAAAGCCTTAAAGAATATAATAGCGCCCCCGGAATCCACGAGTTCGCCAAACAGTCATCTATCCAGGAAGCAGAAGGATATATGAACCGGGATCTCGGTTATGAGCGTGTCAGAGCCTCAAAAACCCGGATCGAAGAAATCATGGAGTTTGCCGAGAGGATGAACTTCAAACGTCTCGGCATGGCCTTCTGCATCGGTTTGAGAAAAGAGGCAAAGGTTGTGGAAAACATTTTTTCATCCCAGGGGTTTGACGTGGTCTCATTGGCCTGCAAAGTAGGTAGAATTTCCAAAGAACATATCGGGGTCGCCAAAGATCAGCAGATCGACCCGAATACGATAGAGGCCATGTGCAATCCAATCCTGCAGGCCATGATCCTGAACAAGGAAAAAACCGACTTCAATGTGCTTATAGGGCTGTGTGTCGGCCACGATTCTCTGTTTCTCAAGTATTCCGAAGCCCCTTGCACGGTACTAGCCGTCAAAGACCGGTTGCTTGGTCATAACCCCTTGGCCGCGGTTTATAATGTGGACAGCTATTATCGGTGTTTGAAATGAACTGCTCTATTCAACAATGGGCTATAGGTTTACATAAGAATTGGGGTGCGAAACTTGAATATGCAAGGAATAAGATATATGTGCTGAAGCCTAAGTTCGATATTAAAATGAAGGAGCAAAAATTAAATGGATATTCATGATCTGACACTGAAATCCCAGGACGGCGAACAACTGTCGCGTAAAGAACTGATATATCTTCTTTCGATGTCCCCCGATTCTTCGGAGTCTTATCTCGTAATGGCCGAAGCCAATCGAATTTCAAAGGACCTGACCGAAAATAGGGCTGAAATACATGCCCAACTGGCCTTGAACCTGGCACCCTGTCCGGGCAACTGTGCATTTTGTGCATTTGCGTTAAAAAACGGTATTTTTTTACAAGAAATCCGTTTGACACCAGAAGCGTCCGTTGCCTACGCTCAACAATCTGAAAAAGACGGTGCGAACGCGATATTCATAATGACGACGGCACAATATTCCTTCGAGTTGTTTCTGGAAATATCACAAGAAATTCGCGGCAGTCTTAAACCTGAGACCATTCTTGTTGCCAATGTCGGCGACCAATCACTTGCCAACGCTCGCAAAATCAAGGATGTCGGGTATTCGGGGGTGTACCACGCCTTGCGTCTGCGTGAAGGAATCGATTCAGGCCTCAGCCCGGAGAAGAGAAGAGAAAGCATTCTAAACTTTCAGGAGGCCGGTCTGATGGTGGGAACTTGCGTTGAGCCTGTCGGTCCTGAACATACCAGCGAGGAATTGGCCGACATGATACTTTACACGGCCTCCGTCAATCCGTCTTATAGCGGTGCAGCTAGGCGTATTCCGATTCCCGGTACCGAGATTGCCAGACGAGGAACGATCAGTGAACTTCGTATGGCTCAAATCGTAGCGGTTACAAGATTGGGCATGCCGAAAACGGTACTCGGCAATTGCACACACGAGCCTTGCACCCTCGGAGGGCTCGGCGGCGCTAACCTCTTCTGGGCAGAAGTCGGAGCCAACCCGCGAGATACAAAGGAAAAGACCGAAGAGGGCAGAGGCGAAACCGTAGAAACCTGCCGTACAATCTTTCAGGAATGCGGGTGGGGGGTCTATGAAGGACCTTCCCGATACTATAGCTAGTGTCCATCCATAAATGGTCTTTTTGCCCAATTCCAGCGTTATGCTCAAAAAATAATCCTCGAAATATCAATTATATGCCTTTGGTTATTTTTTTCACATGTCTTGATCTTGAACAAAAATCCTCATTTATGCATGGACACTAGTTAGAATCTTAGGGTTAACCCAATCAATTATGTCGACTACGATTTTCAGGTGTTAATTTTTTCTAACCGTGAAAGGAAAGTAAATGTTTCTTTTCCCGCCCAATCTTTCGGCAGGCGGCAGGTTTTATACTTGTTGTAAAATTCGAGAAGATCTTCGAAGGTATCCAAATCGTTCCAGCGAGGCAGCAGACTGACGTTAAGCCCCATTTTTCTTGCTTTTTCGAGGCTTGTGGAGAGTACGTTTCCAGTGCTCCAGGGAATATTTCGAAACAATTCCGAATTGGGCTTGCACATACCAATCAAGTAATATCCGCCATCATGACAGGGCCCGAATACAACTTCAGCCTGTTTTGACAGCAGCAGTTGAAATGACGCTTCGATGAAGGATTTGGGCAAGTCAGGGCTGTCACTGTCAATGATCGAGACGGCGTTATACCCGAGTTCGAATTTTTCTAAAAAAATATTATGCAGTCTTTCCCCCAGGCTGTTACCTTTCTGAGCAAAGAGCTCAAAGCCATCCAACGCAAACGCGTCAAAGATTTCTCCGGCCTCCTCAGGGGTGTATGCAATTGCCATATCGATATTGTCGATAGTGACGATCTCTTTAATCCTGTCAAGGATGAAACACCAATACAAACCGGCCGCATCAATAGGTGAAAGTTCGGGATGAAGGCGGGTTTTAACCTTTCCCGGCACAGGTTTCTTAGCGACCACCACCAACAATTTTGTTAATTCATTGTCCATTCAAAGACTCCAGAGTGTGCCGCAACCTCGACAGCATTCGGGCGGCGTTTGAGTTCTGCGTTTTTTTCTGAAATTCATGTACCTGGGGCCGAACCAAATTTCGGCCAGAGAGCGATGATAAACATTTCCCAGAACGATGGATTCGTAATCGGAAGTGGCAAAAGGAGAAATGCAGCATGGCAGGACATTGCCGCTGGCGGTAATGTACATGAGAGTTTGAGGCCGGTAGCATTTTCTCCACGGAAAAGGATTGTCGAAACCGGCCTGCAAACTTTCAATCGGACTGCTGAAACCGGAAGCATTGAATTGAACACCGGAGTGCTTGGCAATTTCATGGCTTGCATTTATCAACCGGCTGACTGAATTATCCGATCCCATGAGTGTATTTTCAGCCCTTGCCAGACCGTATCCTTTATCATCCTGAAAATATACCAGACGTTGCAAATATACTTCGGCAACACCCAAAGAAGCTGCCAGTCGAACAAAATCAGGAAGCTCGGCAATATTCTCCCGGGTTCCCAGATACCAGAGCGAAAGCTTGGGGCGCGAAACCTTCATGGAACTTATACGGTCGGAAAACGACCGGACATTGTCGACGATGCAGTCGAATTCATCACTGTTTCGCATCTTCTTATATCCGGCCGAAGAGGCGGCGTCCAAAGAAATCCGCAGCTCGTCAAGGCCAGTATCGATGAGTTGATTCCGGCGTTCTTCATCCAATCGTATACCATTGGAATTTAAAAAAACATAAGCCTTGCGGTCCTTAAGGTATTGGATCATGCTCGGAAGTTCTGTGTTCAAAAGCGGTTCTCCAATCCCATGCAGCGCTACCCGCGAAAGTTCGGGAAGTTGATCGCATATCATGATGAGTTCTTTAAGTAAAAGGTCCCGCTGAGGCTCCCAGCCCCCCCTGTAGAGAATACATCCCTTGCACCTGAGGTTACATCTGCTGGTTGTTTCCAGGTAGAGATTTTTGGGAAGCTTGATATCCGTACTGAGGGGTCGGTTTTCCATGACGCGCCTGAAAGAGGCTCCTCCGTTCGGACTCATCGTCTCTTCTAAGCTCATGGAATCGCCACACTCCTTTCCACGTTCGGGCCTTCTTTCCGATAAGTTGGAAGTACTATGCCCTCTGCTGACTTCTGCGCCGCCGCACGGAGTGCCGCCTAAATCATTTAGCCCCAGGAATGTATTGACCAGCGGTTCGCTTACGGAGATGATCTCGCTGTCTTGGAATAGGGCTTCAAAGGCCTGCCAGTATTGATCGAAGCTTGGCATGAATTTGTCGGTATGCATCGGCTGATACACATTGACACGAAAGTTGGCATCGAATGAAGCAGCAAGTCGGGCGATGCTGCCCAGATCTTTGTAATTCAAGTTCATGAGAACGGCTAATACGGATACCCGGATCCCAAGGCGCCTGCATCTGGCGACGCTGTCCATGATGCGTTTCCAGTTGCCTTGCCCGCGAAAGTTGTCATGGCGTTTTTGATCGGGAAAATCGATTGAAAATTCAACGTCGCCGAAATATTTGAGAACTTCGTCAGGGGTAATGGAAAGCGTGTAACCGTTTGAAGCCAACGTTAGTTTTATCTGCCTGGTATGCAGATATTCAAGAATTTCAAAATATTCAGGATTTAAACCGTTTTCGCCCGTGCCGAACCCAATGGAACGGATCTCAAGACTCTCACACACGTTTTGAATATCGGAAAGGGTCAGATTATAAATCCGGTTTCGGTCGCGATAGCAGTGTGCGCAGGACAGATCACAGTCGGTGGTCAGGCCGATTCCCAGAGAAACCATGGGTTATCTCCCACACATATTGAGCTTTAATGACATGAAATTATAATTTTTTATTCCCATTCCACAGATATCTCAATGGCACCAAAAACATATAGTAAGCGGCCATGATGGTTCCCTTCACGGTGCCCGTGACTTTCGATGTCCCGATCCGCCTGCGGTAGTCTATCGGCACGCTTTGAATCCGCAGACCTCGGCGGGCTGCTTTGGCCACCATCTCCACCGGCCATCCGTAGGTCATCTGCTCCATCTTCAAATCGAATAAAACGTTGGTTTTAATTGCCCGGAAAGAGCCGATGTCCGATATACGCACTCCGTATAGCAGGCGCAGCAGCATTACAACCAAACGGTTGCCCAGCCGCCCATGGAGCGGCATCGCTCCTCTTTCAAGCTTCCCTTTGAGGCGACTTCCAATCACAAGATCTGATCGATCTTGAACCACCGGCGTTGCAATGGCATCCAATTGACGGGGGTCATCGCTGTGATCGCCGTCTAAAAATACGATAACATCACTGTCCCGAGCAGCCCTGGCTCCTGCCAGGCAGGCTGAGCCATATCCACGCCGGGGTTCATGAATAACCCGTGCGCCGGCTAATTTCGCCTGCTCGGCAGTGTCATCCGTGGAACCGTTGTCAACCACGAAAATGTTCCGGACCCGGTCTGCGGGAACAGCTCTGACCACCCCGCCGATGGCCCGGGCCTCGTTGAGCGTTGGAATGACAACCGAAACCTTAACGTTCAAATTTTTTACCTCCGACCCCCGACTTCAGACCTCTGGTCTCCGGCCTCTGTTTCTTTCTCACCGCAAAGGCTCTTGAGCATTCAATGCCCAGTTATAGTGGATGTATGAAATTTTTGGATTTTGTTTTAAAAATGACAGGGTTTCCGGCGTAAGATATGGTTTGATAAATGCCATGACAGAACCTGATTCGGCTTTGAAATCATCAGCGTACCAGTCAAATAGTTTAGAAAGATAAAGCGTATTTTGTGCGCGATCAATCCGGGTACCCCGGGGAGAATTGATGTATTTGCGGGTCTCTTCATCCAACTTGGTCTGCACATTCTCCGCTGTGTAAGCAAACCTGGCCAAGGGGGGACAGCCTAAGGAGGCACAGACAATGGCAAAATGAATCCTGGGGTCTTTAAATTCTTTTCGCAATATATCATTTTCGATCTCGTCCTGGCTCAAACGCCGGCCGGCCACTATATTATCCCGGGTGGTAAAGAATTTGGTAGATGTCCATAAATCAGGGATCAGCGTTTCACGCACGCTTTTTTTGGGCCGCCACTTGATAACCTTATCAATGGTTACGGCATTGTAAGCGTTAATCCAGAAGGCCAGCCGGCCGTTTCGAGACATTTTGTCCGGTTGGGCAGACTTCAAAGATTCCATGAATTCGCTAAAACGCGGGTCCTTTGCGATACCATTATAATCGACCAGCCCTTTTTTGTTCACGTACTGCTTAAGAATCTGATCGTACTTGGAATAATCAAAGGTCTCAGCGTTGGCTTTTAGATGGGTACTGCCAAACATGAATAATATAAATAAAAAAATAATCGATTTTCTGATCATTTTTGCACCTCCATAAATTTTCGGGGCTTGTTTGTCGGTAAAAAAGCGCTAACCCAATGTTGATGGGCATATTTTTTAAAAATATAACCGGCGGGAAGAAATGCAAACAGCGGCAAATATTCCAGGAACAGAACCTTGTCGGGAAGGATGCCCCTCGGGGAGGCATACTTGATATAGGACAGCGCGACCGTGCCGGTAAACATCAGCCAGGCGCCGGAGGGAAAAAAAGACAGAAACGGTATAATCATAATAACATACCAGGGATGCAGGGAGGCCGGCATTAATATGATCAGCAGGCCGATTAAAACATAAGCACAATAAAGATGCTGCTCTTTTTGCTTTTCTTTAAAAAAGAAAAAAACTCCCGCACCCGCGAGGACTATCACGAAAATTTTGGAAAGGAGTACGTAGTTCCATTCCGGGAAAAGTTGCAAGATCAGGTATTTTAATCCCAAATTGAAACTTTCATGGGGATTTTTAAAATAAATCGGTAAAAACCCTGTTATCTTGTTGCCGACGGTCAAAAACGGGAGATAAAGGACCAGAAAAGCGCCGAGAAATGCAGACACTCCTTTAATTCTTTCACCTCGGTTTAACATGGCGGGAAGCATCAGCGCCGGATATAATTTGGTCGCACTGGAAATTGCCAGGGCGATGACGGCCGGCGTTTTCCTCTTTTTCGCATTCAGATAAAACGCGACAACGATCAAAAAAATCGTCAGCGCTTCCAGGTGACCACTGCAGCCAATTTCGAAAATAACCAGAGGATTCCAGGCATAAATGAAGATCCTGGCTTCTTCGAAGCCGTAAGCTTTAAGAAGCCCAAGCAGCGCCAAAACCGTCATCACATCAAAAAACACCATCAGACTTTTAAATCCAAAAATTCTGTCTCCGATCAGGGCATGGGTAATGCGAAAGAAAATCTGAGCTCCTGCCGGATAGATGGTGGGAAATTTTTTACGATTGATATGCGGATATATTTTGTCGTCCCTTAATGATTCGAGCTGCCGGGATGATGGCGGATAAAGATACGGATTGATGTTGGTTTGCTGCACGCGACCGTCCCAGATATAGCGATATATATCGGTTGAAAGCGGTTTGGGATCGGTTGGGATCAGAACAGCTCTGAAAAACACGGCAAAAAAGATAATGATGACGATCAGGCTTTTTGAGGAGTTGCCCTGAGACAACTTATTGAAAATAAGATAGATACCCATAAAA
>JARRRC010000215.1:7993-24823 GCA_037381105.1 Desulfobacterales bacterium | reverse complement strand
ATGGGCTCCGGACGGGTCGTGACGGAGCATGATGTGCTTCCGGATGCCTGGTATCTCGACGGCAATCGCGCGCCCGTATGCATCTCGGTGGAAGCCGGCCAGGCAGATCTCTTTTTATGTTCTTATCTGGGCATCGACCATGCGGTGAAGGGAAAGCGAAGTTACCGGCTTCTGGACGCCAAGGTTAAATTTCACCGGGGACTTCCAAGACCTGGGGATGTGATTCGATATGAAATCGAAATCGACCATTTTTCCCGTCAGGGAGAAACCTATCTTTTCTTTTTCAGGTTCGAAGGATATATCGGAGATTCGCATCTCATCAGCATGACCGACGGATGCGCGGGTTTTTTTACAAAAGAAGAGGTGCTGAATTCCGGCGGAATTATCCTGACCCCCGAAGACACCCAAAGCCTGCCCGGTCTTAAACCTTCAGACTGGAAAGATCTGGTCCTCCTTGAAACCCAAAGTTATGATGATTCGGCCCTTGAATCCTTAAGACAAGGTCATCTTGCCCGATGCTTCGGGCCCGGATTTAACGGCATTCGGCTTGCCGAATCCCTCCGACTGCCAGGCGGCAGAATGAAGCTGATCGACCGGATCCTGCTGCTCGATCCCTTGGGCGGGAGATACGGGCTCGGCCGAATCCGGGCTGAATCGGATATTCATCCCGATGACTGGTTTTTAACCTGTCATTTCATGGATGACATGGTCATGCCCGGAACACTGATGTATGAGTGCTGTGCCCATGCGCTCAGGGTCTTTATCCAGCGCATGGGGTGGGTAACAACAAAACCCGGTATCTGCTACGAACCTGTGGTCGGCGTCCAAAGCGTTCTCAAGTGCAGAGGACCGGTAACGCCGGAAACCGAAAAAGTCTGGTACGACATAGAGATCAAAGAAATCGGTTATGCACCGGAACCTTTTGTTATTGCCGATGCCCTGATGCTTGCCGACGGGCATCGAATTGTGTCGTTCAAGGACATGTCCATGAAAATGACCGGCATCACCCGGTATGAGATCGAATCGTTATGGCAGGATAAGCTCAAGGCTCAAAGCTCAAAGCTCAAAGCCCGGAGGTCGGTGACCGGAGGTCAGAGGTCAGAAGTCGGAAGTCGGAAGTCGGAGGTCGAAGGTCGAAAAACCGTCCTTTATGACCGGGACACGATACTTGCATTTTCAAATGGAAAGCCTTCGGAGGCATTCGGCGAACCTTACAGGATCTTCGACAAAGAGCGGGTTATTGCCCGGCTTCCGGGCCCGCCATACTCCTTTTTGGACAGAATTGTTGCCGTTGAACCCGAAGCATGGATCTTAAAACCCGACGGATGGATCGAAGCCGAATATGACATATTGCCCGATGCATGGTATTTTAAAGCGGATCGCTCGTCGTCCATGCCGTTTTGCATACTGCTGGAAGCGGCCCTTCAGCCATGCGGATGGCTGGCGGCTTACCTGGGATCCGCCCTTAAAAGCAAAAATGATTTGAAATTCAGAAATCTCGGGGGAACAGCCCTGCTGCATCGCATGATTTTCCCCGAAGAAAAAATGTTGACCATGCGCGCCCGCATGACCAAAGTCTCCGAAGCAGCGGAAATGATCATCGAACATTTTGATTTTGAGGTTCTTCAAAATGGCCTAAGCATTTATGCAGGGGACACCTACTTTGGTTTCTTCACTCAACAGGCCCTTGAACAGCAGGTCGGGATTCGAAATGCCCTAAAAACAGCATATACCCCCTCTTCGGATCAACTCCGGCGCAGCCGGTCCTTTATTTTTGAAGACTCATCCCCCATCTCCCCCGAAGATCCGGATTTGGATCCGGCGTCTTCTCTGGCCATGCCCTCAAAAGCCCTTCGCATGATCGACGGGATTGAGGTTTTTATGCCGGACGGCGGCCCCGAAGGTCTCGGTTTTATCCGGGGTTTCAAGAAGGTGGATCCCAGAGAATGGTTTTTCAAAGCGCACTTTTTCCAGGACCCTGTCTGTCCGGGTTCTTTGGGGATAGAGTCTTTTTTGCAGCTCATCAAGTTTGCGGCCATGGATCGGTGGCCGCATCTTGGCAAAACCCATCGCTTTGAATGGATCATGAACGAACCGCACTCCTGGTCCTATCGGGGGCAGGTCGTGCCTGCCAATAAACGCATTGAAGTTGACGCCGTGATCACGAAAATGGTAGACACTCCCATGCCGGCGCTTTACGCAAATGGTTTTTTGAAAGTCGACGGACGCTATATCTATCAAATGGAAAATTTCGGATTGAAATTGGTTCCTCAATAAATCTGACAGGATTAACAGGATATTAACTTGGGTGCTTCGCACCAATTGGAACAATGGAATACTGGCGTAATGAAATACTGGGGTTGAAAGGATCTTTCATAATTTAAGTTGTTTATTTCCGATTTTATACCCAATATTCCAGCATTCCAACATTCCATTCTTCCATTTTACTCAAAATCTAGACTATAATAATGACTTAAACACTCAACCATTTGACGATTTAACTATTCTGCGAAACCTTTACCATGTTATATTCAAATGTTTACATCGACTCTTTCGGCTATGAGCTGGCCCCCAATGTGGTCACTTCCGATGATATTGAATGCCGCCTTGAACCCCTGTATGAGGCCCTCCGCTTTCAGAAAGGACAACTTGAGGCCCTCACCGGAATTCGGGAACGAAGATTCTGGGATCCGGGCTTTGCCATGCATGAAGGGGCCGTAAAAGCCGGCCGAAAAGCAATGGATGCATCCAATGTTTCTCCGGAACACATCGGCATGCTGATTTACGGGGGGGTTTGCAGGGATAATTTAGAGCCTGCAACCGCATGCGCCGTATCCAACGGTCTTGGATTGGGTCCGAATACTCAGATTTACGATGTTTCAAATGCATGCCTGGGGGTATTAAACGGGATGATTCAGGTGGCAAATGCCATCGAACTGGGCCAGATCAAAGCAGGTCTTGTGGTGTCCTGTGAGTCTGCAAGACAGATAGTCGAATTGACGATCGACCGGCTTCTTGAAACAAAGGACATGGATCATTTTAAAAAGACCATCGCCACTCTCACGGGCGGTTCAGGGGCAGTTGCCGTGCTTTTAACACATGGATCCGTATCCGATAAGGGCCGTCATCTTCTGGGCGGCGTCCTCAGGTCTGCAACCATGCATCACAAACTGTGTCGCTGGGGACCGGATACCGGCATACCATCCAGTGGTCTTCACATCATGCAGACCGATTCCGTAGGGGTTTTGCAGCATGGTGTAGCCCTTGGCATCGAAACGTATTCGGCATTTAAAAAAGAACTCTTTTGGCCGGAAGATAAGCCGGACAAGGTCATTTGCCATCAGGTAGGGGCGACCCATCAAAAAAACATTCTCGAATCCATTGGGATTCCAAAAGAAAAGGACTTCACGACCTTCAAGTACTTGGGAAACATCGGTACGGTTTCGCTTCCCATCACAGCAGCCATAGCCGATGAGCGTGAGTTTCTGCTTAAAAACGATCTGGTCGGATTTTTCGGTATCGGCAGCGGCCTGAACTGTCTGATGCTGGGGGTGAGGTGGTGATTTTAAAGGATTCAAGGAATCGAGGGTTCAAGGGTTCTAGTAAGATTATTAAAATAAACGAAAGGAGAGCGCTTTGAAAAAAACAGCATTTCTTTTCCCCGGGCAGGGTTCACAGATCGTCGGTATGGGACTTGATTTTTACCAGGAATATGATGTTGTGAGAGAACTGTTTGATATGGCGGAGGAAATTTCCAAAATTAAGATATCAGACTTGTGCTTTAAGGGGCCCATGGAAGATCTTACCCAAACCGTCAATCTTCAGCCGGCAGTCACCGCGGTGAATCTGGCATGTCTTTCTGCCGTCGAAAAAGAGGGCGTAAGGCCCGACATGTGTGCCGGCCACAGTCTCGGTGAATACAGTGCCATGAGAGCCTCGGACAGTGTCTCACCCGAAGACACCTTCAGGATGGTCTTTAAAAGAGGCATAGATGAAGTGGCTGAAATCGTCGATCAGGTGAAGAAAGAAGGAATTGTAGCGATTGCCAACCATAACGCCCAAAAACAGATTGTCATCACCGGTTCCCCGGGTCCTGTTGAAAAGGCTTCATCACTGGCCGCCGCAAAGGGCGCAAAAGCCATACCGCTGAAAGTCAGCGGCGCGTGGCACAGCGACCTGATAAAAGGCGCTTTTGATGAATTTAAAGACTTTATTGAATCCATACATTTTAACACACCCCAAAGGCCTCTGATCTTTAATGTCACGGCAGATGTTGAAAAAGATCCCGATGAAATAAAATCGATCATGACCCGTCAGCTTTGCAGCCCGGTCAAATGGTATGACTCCATGAGCAAACTTATGGGAAAACATATTGAAATCTTTGCAGAAGTGGGCCCTGGGAAAGTGCTTACCGGGCTTTTGAAAAAGATTCTTCCCAAGGATTATCCTTGCCGGATATTCAATATTAGCAGTATGAAAGCGCTGGAACAATTTTTGAAAGAAACAACGTGAGTTCTATACACCGGTTCTCATTGTTTTAAAAAATGATGAAAAAATAAATTTATGCTTTACATAATTTTTATCATAATGTATTTTACCTCTTTTATAAAAAGAATGTTGGGTTTTTATTCAAGGGTTGAATTATGAAAAAGAAAGATATCGAATATTTTAAAGGATTTTTAAACGAGCGGCTCACAGAGTTGTTAAGTCATGCAGACAATACAGTCTCAGGCATGACAATGCCCAAAGAAAATTTTCCGGATCCAACTGATCGTGCTTCCCTTGAGGCAGATCGTAATTTCATGCTTCGTATTCGGGACAGAGAAAATAAACTGATCAAAAAAATCAAAAAAGCGTTGGATCGAATTGAAAACGGCACCTTCGGTATTTGCGAAAAATGTGGTGAAGATATTTCCGTTAAACGTCTCAAAGCCAGACCGGTTACGACGTTGTGTATTGATTGCAAAACCAAAGAAGAGGCAATGGAAAAAGCCCTCGGATTATAAATCGAACTATCAATAAGCATGTGAGAATCGATCTGCATATCCATTCAACTGCTTCAGATGGAACGTTTTCGCCATCAGAAATACTTACCCTTGCCCAAGACCTTAATATTGCAGCAATATCTATAACTGATCACGATACGTTGGAGGGCTCAAAAAGCGCTCTTGCTTTAGGAATTCCCCCTTCAGTCAAATTTTTGACCGGTGTTGAAATCAGTGCGGATCCGCCGGATTCTATTTCTCTCGCCGGCAGCTTTCACATTTTAGGATATGCTGTTGATGTCGATCATCCCGGCCTGAATCACACACTTTCCAAGTTGAAAGATTCCAGAAAAAACCGAAACCCCCGAATTCTTAGACTGCTTTCCGCACTGGGAATTGAAATCACATTTGACGAGCTCCGGGATCTGGCGGAAGAAAATCAACTGGGAAGACCCCATATTGCCCGGCTTATGGTAAAAAAGGGATATGTGTCGTCGATTGATGCGGCATTTGACCAATATCTGGGGAACGGTAAACCGGCTTATGTCGATCGATTTCGATTCGGATGCGAGGAAACCATACAGATCATATTGAATGCCGGGGGGATTCCTGTTCTGGCTCATCCAATGCTTTTGGGCATCAGACAGAACGAAATGTTTGAAGATCTGATTGCCATGTTAACGGATATGGGGATGAAGGGGATGGAAGTTTATTATCCGGAACACACCTCGGATCTCACGGCATACTATACCCGGATCGCACGTCGCCATGATTTATTGATTACCGGCGGCACGGATTTTCACGGAGATATAAAACCCGAAATACAAATGGGATCCGGCAAAGGGGATCTTTATGTACCCTACGAGTTGTACGAAATGCTCATTTCGAGTTTATATTGACCTATTGAAACTTACAGCCTCCGCACTGTGGAACCGGCAATGAACAGAGGCCCCAATGACACCAGCCGACCTTTCTAAATTGCAGCAAACGCTCTGTTATGAATTTAAAAATTCGGAGATTCTTGCAGAATCTCTCAGACACAGTTCCTTTGTAAACGAAAACCTCGAATTGGATGTTCAGGATAATGAGCGGCTTGAATTTTTAGGAGATGCCGTTCTCAATCTTGTTGTCGGCCACATTCTGATGATGCGCAATCCGGAGTTAAAAGAAGGCGATTTGTCCAAGATGCGGGCCGGTCTGGTCAACGAATCTCAACTGGCCTCAACGGCCGTTTATCTGGACGGTGGTTTTGATGCGGCATTTAAAATTATCGAGAGATGCTTTTCTGCTTTGTTCGATGCCGTTGCCGTATCCGCGGAAAACCAGGATTATAAAAGCCAGTTTCAAGAGCTCGTTCAGATAAAACATCGGGAAATGCCGGTTTACACCGTTATTCATGAAAGCGGCCCGGATCATAACAAAACCTTTCGGGTACGACTGGAAGTCGGAAAGATACAAGCCGAAGGTGCCGGCAAAAGCAAAAAGGCTGCTGAACAGAATGCGGCCAGAAAAGCCCTTGAGCTTTTAAAATCCGATGATTAATGACGAATCTACCCACCGCCCTTTTATCATCCCGGTTTTCTTGCCCCATGCCGGCTGCCCTCACCAATGCGTTTTCTGCAACCAGACATCCATTACCGGCGTTCGACGCAACATGATGTCTATTGAAAAAGTGGAAAACCATATCCATGAATTTCTCAAATACAAAGGTCGTGATCGACGGCCGGTGCAGGTGGCATTTTACGGCGGAAATTTTTTGGGCATGGAAAAAGAATATATCCGGCGCCTTTTGAATGTAACGGCTAAATTCGTAAAAAACGAAGACGTTGATACCATCCGATTTTCCACGCGACCGGATACCATAGACCATGATCGACTTGATATCATTAAAGATTATCCGGTCTCCACCATTGAGATCGGTGCCCAGTCCATGGATGACCACGTGCTGACCACGGCAAAACGGGGGCATTTTGCTTCCGATACGCAAAAGGCGGCGGCGCTCTTAAAAGAACGTCATTATATCCTCGGCATACAAATGATGGTGGGATTGCCGGGCGAAGACGAAGCAAGCTCTCTATCCACCGCATGCCGGATCAGGGAGCTTAGACCTGATGTTATCAGCGGCACCGCCGTTTTGGCCGGACCATACCACCCGGCCTTTGGCCACCTGGTTCACTCTGAGATCTTTCTGGATATGGCTGCTGCTATCATTAAAGCCGAAGGAATTTGCCGTGATACCGCCGTCCTGAAAGTTCATCCTCGGTCCATTTCAAAAATGAGAGGTTTAAAAAATCAAAACGTCGATATCCTGAAAAAAAGATTCCACATCAAATCCATAAAGATCATCCCGGATGCTTCTGTCCCGGAAGACAGACTGGCACTTTCGGATTCTATTTGTGGTAAACGTTTGACCTTTTGAAACAGATCCCTAAACCACTCACAAACCGCACACGCTTGAAAACATAAATTTATTGTTTATATTATAAAGTTATCCATCAGGATAAAAATCACATGCATATTGAAATAAATACATTATGATCGTTCTCGATCCTGTTTTCGCTCAATTGATGTAATAATATCAATAATATATCATATATACAGTTTGCGCTGCTGTAGATAGAAGGAACGTTTCAAATGGCACAAAAAACAATACCTGCACATTACCATAAAAATAAAAATTTGTCGGTGAAAGGCAAATCCAATTCAAAAATATCGCGATCTTTGATTATTGATAAATCGAACGTGAGGAAGGCTGAATCAGGTTCGACAAGTTACAAAAACTTCGGTTCAAAGAAGGCACCTAAGGATGATTTATGTACCCACTGCGGGATCCGTAAAAAGGGACCTGGTTTTCGTTTTCTTTGTCGATACTGTTTTCGAAAAGCGGGTGATGAGCCTGTTTATTCAATCAACCCCAGCACAATAAGCAAGGATATATTTTCCCAAAAAATTCATTGGTAGCAGTATATTATTTAGATGTTGAATCGGATGGTTTATATTTTTACCAGTCAATTGAATGTCTTAAATAACATCAAGAATCTTTTTTGAAGTGTATTCTCCGACGTCCGCCAAGGCGTCGATGGGTAAAAAAGATAGGGCATTGTTTGAATAAAGACAGGTGACGGAAGCCGGAAAATCATCGTCAGCCTCATAAAAGATATAACAAAGAGCGATTTTCGGAAGCGGGTAAACCATAAATGAAAAATCGCCGCCTGCCTTGGAGGGCGCTTCACAGCCGTTCAGTGTTTCAATGATCCGGTCGGTCGATTGTCGGATTTTTTCAACATACGGTACCAGTATCTGCTGGGTGTGGGTTACAAAGGCACCGGCATACGGCATGCTGTTGGGAAAATCTTTAAAAGCTTTCAATGGCTCTACCAAACATGTCTCGGGTTTGGCACTCAGGGCATAAAGAGAAATCAAAATCCCGATTACGCCGGTTTGCTGTATCTCACCAAGGAAGATCCCTCCGGGTTGAATTTCGCATTTTTCCCCAAACGCTTCAAACAAAAAAGAATTGCCGCTCCGCTGTGCGGATAAAGCCCCGGCAAGATCCGTCGGCAGATTTTCGTATAGTTTTTTAATATTATCCTGAACGATTTTCGCGTAGTTGTTGCTCATTATTCCCACCTATCCAATTAACCTTATCTATTATCAAATTTCGTGATATTCCGAAAGACAATAATCGTACCAAAAATCATTCATAAAGCTCCCCGATGTCCCTCTGAACCGGGAATTCGCAGTGTTTCAAAAATCCGCTGGGATATTAAAAACCACAATAACGAATCCGATCTTGATTTTCGATTTATTTTCAAGTATTTTTAGTGAAAAACATGCTGTTCCGACGTGCCGCAATGGCACCCTTTGCCCATACCATTAATTTGGCCATTGTCGGCGGGGGAAGAGCCTGTAAATTCTTTCTGAATCTTCTCCGTTACGAATCCTTCACCTATCTAAAGGTCAATATTGTCGGGGTTTGCGATATTAATCCTGAGGCTGAAGGTCTTGTTCTGGCCAAAGAGCTTGGAATTTACACCACGAATAACTTTCAGGATCTATTTAAAATAAAAAACCTGGACAGTATCATCGAACTGACCGGCAAAGAAGATGTATTACTCGAAATCATTCGTTTAAGACCCATGGACGTCGGCGTTATGGAGCATAATATCGGAAGGTTGATGCGGAAACTCTTCGAGGTGGATCAGCGCCTGAGGTCTGCAGAAGAACAATTGGTCTTTGAAAAAAATTTTTCCGACTTTCTAATCCAGCAAAGCACCGCTGCTATTGTGATTTTAAACACGGATTTTGAAATCGTCGAAACAAACGATCCCTATTTGAAAGCGGTAAATAGGTCAAGAGAAGAAGTCATCGGAGGGTACTGTTACGAGATTTCCCATGGATACAGTGTTCCATGTTCGAGTTCTCGCCCTGATATGAAATGCCCGTTAATTGAGACACTGAGAACGGGCAAGTCCTCCCATGTTATCCATGAACATCCCGAACCAGGGGGGCATTTCAAATTTTGCAATTTGGTCACTTACCCTTTAAGAGATCGAAACGGTGAAATTTATCGAATCATAGAGGTTTGGAGAGATATCACAGAGCAATTGTCACACCGTTGGGATAAGCAGGTTAAAGAATTAAAATCCGATCTTCAAAGACTGGTTCAGGAGGATCGCATGGTATCATTGGGAAAACTCGTGGCCAGTTGCGTTCATGAAATCAACAACCCCATTCAAGGATTATTGACATTTACGTATTTAATGCGAGAGATACTTACCGAAGGCAAGCCCAGTCCGGAAGATATCGAACAGTTCAAGAACCATCTTTCTTTTATGTCCAAAGAACTGGAACGTTGCGGCAACATTGTTTCCGGCCTTCTTTCATTTTCCCGCGAAACCCCGAAGGAATTCAAAGAAATTGATCTGAACGACGTATTAAACTCCGTCATTACCTTAACACGCCATAAAATGGAGCTTCGAAATGTTGATTTGGTTACCCGCCCCTACCCGGGACTATTAATGATACGAGGCGATGAACGCGAGCTGCAGCAATGCTTTCTCAATCTGATTTTCAATGCCATCGAGGCCATGCCCGAAGGCGGAACATTGCAAATCATTTCGGAACTGGAGAGTGATAAGAAAAATGTTCGAGTAGAAATTCGCGACACCGGCTATGGAATTTCCGAGGAAAATCTTGAATATATCTTTGATCCTTTTTTTACTACAAAAGGAGAAGGGGAAGGCACCGGTCTCGGTTTATCCATAGTTTACGGCATCACCAAAAATCACAAAGGCGACATTAGAGTCAACAGCACATTGGAAGAAGGGAGTTCCTTTGTTTTAACTTTCCCTGCATTATAGTTTTTTCGCCCCATGGAGGAAAACTATGGATAGAAAAATGAGTGTCATGATTGTGGATGATGAGGCTATCGTTCGAGAATCTCTCTTTCACTGGTTTAAAAAATATGGTCATGTGGTAGAAACCGCTTCATCGGGATTTGAGGCTTTAAACAAACTGGAAACATATCCTTTTCAGCTTCTTTTCATAGATATCAAGATGCCGGGGATGGACGGCATCGAACTGTTGGAGAAAGTAAAAACAAAATATCCCGATACCGTCGTAATTATTATTACCGCTTATGGGTCCATCGAGTCGGCGGTGAAAGCCATGAGAATCGGCGCCACCGATTATTTGCTGAAACCTTTTAAACCGGACCAGCTCTCTCTTGTCATGGAACGGATATCCGTTCAAGAAAGACTCTTATCACAATACAACTATCTGAAAGGACATTTAGACAAAATCACCCGTTTCGACAACATTATCGGACAATCACCGGCAATGGAAAAAGTATTCGGCCTCATTCCGGAGGTTGCCCAGAGCGATGCTTCTATTTTACTTGTCGGAGAAACCGGTACCGGCAAGGAACTGGTTGCAAAAGCCATCCATGCGGAAAGCCGCCGATCCCAACTTCCCTTTATCGCCATCAACTGCGGTGCGATGCCGGAATCTCTTTTGGAAAGTGAACTTTTTGGTCACCAAAAAGGCGTATTCACCGGTGCCACCCGAGCTCGTAAAGGCTTTTTGGAAGTCGTTTCCGGAGGGACTCTTTTTTTAGATGAGATCGGAGAGATCAGCCCAAAAATGCAAATCAATTTATTGCGTGTTTTAGAGGAAAGGGAAATAACGAGTATTGGAAGCAGAGAGCCTGTAAAAGTCGACTTTAGACTTATCTCGGCCACACGACGGAATTTGAAGATAGAAGTTGCCGAAGGCACTTTCAGGGAAGATTTCTTTTACCGCATCAATGTCATTATGATCGAAATTCCGCCACTTAGAAATAGAAAAGAGGACATTCCCCTGCTGGTGGAGCACTTTCTAAAAAAATACTGCCAGGAAACCACCAAATACGTCGACCATGTCACCCCCGATGCAATGGAGCTGTTACGACATTATGATTGGCCGGGAAATGTCAGGGAGTTGGAAAATGCCATTGAAAGAGCAGTCGTACTTTCCAAATCGCGGACCTTAAGTGTTGAGGATTTATCCTTCATTCGACCGCCTGATCTGAAGTTTTCAAAAACGCTATCCTTACGCGAAATGGAAAAGGCATATATTCAACAGATCCTTGAAGAGAACAACTGGAATGTGACCCGATCCGCCAAAGTTTTAAAAATCAATCGGGTTACACTTCACAAAATGATGAAACGGTATCGTTTGGAAAGGCCCTAAAGGTTGACCTCAAAGAAAAAATCCGTCGGAGTGGTACCGCTGGGAGATATCCCTGAAATCACTTTGCAGGTTATAGCAGACCATATTATTGGATGTTTCAAACTTTACCCCAAAATTCTTCCACCCCTTGAAAAACCTGACTATGCCATAGATGAACGAAGGTTGCAGTACAATGCGGCGATGATTATCGAAGCATTTGAGTCAATGGACATTGGCAATCATGAAAAGATTATCGCTGTTTTGAATCAGGATCTTTTCGTTCCTATTTTTACCCATGTCTTCGGAGAAGCCAGACAGGGAGGAAAATGCGGCCTGGTTTCATTGTATCGATTGATGAAAAACCCCGACGGTTCCACCCCGCCTCAACCACTCATCTATGAGCGTGCCGCGAAAGTGGCGCTTCATGAACTGGGCCATCTTTTAGATCTGATTCATTGTGAACATAAACAGTGTATCATGCACTTTTCGGGAAGTATCGATGAAGTGGATGAAATGCTGCTGAATCTTTGCGAGTATTGTTCAATTTATCTTCAAGACAAACTACGATAAATGAGGCAGCGTTATACGGCACAAGGCTACGCCGATAGAATGGCTACATAAGGTGTAGCCATAAGCAACATATACTTAAATTATTGAATTAACTTTATTTTATTCATAATTCTTCGGAGCTCATTTCTTAAAGTGTAGCCAAGATTTTCTTTTATTCTTTTCCACATAAATAGTTCCTCGATGGTCGCTCTTTTTCGGATGCCGGGAAAAAATAACAATATCAACAGGTAAGAGTTTTAGATAATGTTTTGCCAACTCCTGGCACTCTCATTGCAATAAATAATGCAGAATATGAAGACTGGTGTGGCTGTTAATCGAGAATCCGAACGTTGCCGGTACTTATCGAAAAATTCATGAAAACGTTAACGCCCTGTGCGAGGAAGGACCGTTTAATGAAAAAGGACACATCTACTTTAAAAGAAAAAAAGACGGATAGATCATCCAAAAAATTGCCCGCAAAAAACCGCAATCGCATCGATCAGCCCTTTGATTTTGATGCGGTGGCTGCGGCAGTCGGCCCGGAATATGTTCGACATATGAACCGTGACGGCCTGGCCTGCGTCCCTTATGAAGAAGTCAAAAAGAGTATTCCGGGTTATTATTTGCCTGAGGACACATGTGTCTGGATGAGAGCCGGAGTCATTAATTTCAGGCGATGTGATTATGACTATGATTGTTACAATTGTCCCTTCGACCATGCGATGCGGTCTGCCATGGGCGAGAAAATCGCTTTGTTTCGAGAAGAAAGGCAGGCCTACTGGTTGAGACATGTGAAAGAAAAATATCAAATCACCGCAAGGCCGTGTATTCATTTTTTATCCGGACAGATAGAGTCTCCTCGGGAGTGTGTTGGTAATTATAAATGCGATCATTGTACTGTTCATGAACTTATGGATAAGGAAACTGAGGCGAAAACCTTCGAAAGATCGGTATACCAAAACGTATCCGGGTATCGAATGGTTGAGGATTACTATTATCACTTCGGTCATTCATGGGTACACATTGAAGATGATGGACGTATTAAAGTCGGCATAGACGATCTTACATCAAAAGTTTTAGGGGCTGCGGATGCCATAAATCTGCCTCCGGTCGGCCCCATGATGATCCTTTTCATCAAGGATGGTTGTACATACTGGATGCTGAAAATCTCAAGCCGGAACTGTCAGGACTCTATTTTGGAAAGGAATGCTTTCAATGGATGGAAAAGGAGAGCCAAAATCTTTTTGGACTCCTTGGGAGCGGCTACAAGCAACTGGCGGCCACAGGTGGTGAACCGATGGACGACATATTCGGACATTTTCCCGAAATTTCCTGGGATCGGCTGGTAAGGACTTTATTTCGCACGGCAGAAAAGCGTTAACCCGGATATTTTACGTATCCGAGGCATTCATTTACACGGTTGGTAAAAGATCTCTTGAAAATTTTCATAAAATATTCGGATTAAATCATTCCGGCAAAGGAGAGGCAACCATGAAAAACAATGTCATTGAATTTAAAGTGAAAAAAACAGATAACAAAAAGAACGAATTTCATCAAAAAAAGCTTATCGGCATCGATCTGCCCTTTGATTACGAAGAAGTGGTCTCCATAACCGGGCCGGAATATGTTCGGGACCTCCATCGTGACGGAATAGCCTTTCTCCCGAATGAGGAACTGAAGAAAAATTTCGCGGATACTCTTATAAGGGCCGTTGAGCAGCCGACTTTCACGAAGGTGTCGGGAGTGCAGGTTGTTGACAATTATTACTACCATAACGGTCATTCTTGGGTGCAGCCTCTGCAAGATGGATGGGTCAGGATCGGCATCGACGATTTCACCTCCAAGATTTTCGGCCCCGTGAGTCATATAAAACTTCCTCACGTCGGAGACTTTTTGATGCAAGGAGAAGTGGGGTGGGTTCTGGACCGCAATGATCACCAGGCTCCCATGCAGTCTCCCGTGTCCGGAATCGTGTTTGCTGTAAATGGCAGCATAAAAGAACAGCCTGAGATCACGCATAAAGATCCATATGGAGAGGGTTGGTTATTTCTTTTAAATCCCGTGAGTCTTAACATCGATATGAAAGCCTTTTACCAGGGGAAAACATGCTTCCAGTGGATCGAAAAAGAAATCCTGAATCTTTTGAAGTTCCTCGGGCCCGATTGCGAGCGGCTGGCGGCCACAGGCGGTGAACTGATTGAGGATATCTTCGGGCATTTTCCGGAGATTGACTGGGACCAGCTGGTGAGGACCTTTCTGCGTACAAAAGAAAACAGATAGAAGTGGGCTAAAAACCTTCAATCGGGTTCAAGGTCAAGAGGGACTGGAGCGGCCAACCGCAGGAATATCATGAATATTTCGAGGATTGGAGGTCTCAGTCCAACGCAGAAATTGAGCTCGAGGGGAGGTTTTGAAACCACTTCTAAAGGATTACGCGTGGCAGGCATTACGTTAAAGGAGGTTTATTGTTTTTGAGACCTCCTTTACTGTTTTAATGAGATTGTGTTATAAATAAACATCTGATTTGACGAACGCGCCACCGGAATTTAACAATTTCTTAGCTTCCAATATCTTATGAAAAAGAATACTACCGAAAATAAAGACGCTCCGCTTCAAATCGACCAGCTGAATATACGACTTGCCACTTTAAATGCCATTTCTAAAATCATCAGGAGCAGTTTGAATCTTGATGAGATGCTGAACAGCACCATCGACAAAATTCTCGACGTCCCGGAGCTTGATAGTGTCGGTATTTATTTGTTGAATGATGGAGGAAAGATCCTCAATCTGGCTGCCCATAGAGGATTTTCAGCGAATTTTACAAACAACTCGTTCATGAGATCCCGCGAACCCGGTAACGGGCTTCTGGGCCAGACCCTTCTTGACGGTGAGCCAAAAGTGATAGAAAACACGCAGCAATCCACTGGACCCGATGCCGATCTTCTCATTGTAGAAGGTTTTCAATCCATTGCATATATACCACTGGACACCAAAGGAACATCCATAGGCATAATGTGTGTATCCAGCCTAAACCCATGCATGTTTTCATCCGAACTTGTTGAATTCCTGACCGTCATCGCCAATTATATCGCCGTTGCCATAGACAATTCAAATATGGTCAAAAACATAAAAAAGGCCTATCAGGACCTAAGGGAAGTTCAGGAACAGATTGTCTGGACGGAAAAGTTGGCTTCTCTCGGCAAATTGGCCGCTACCATTGCTCATGAGATCAACAATCCCCTTGCCGGGGTTTTAAACTATATCCGATTGATCATAAAACAGCTTTCACGGAATCACTTTTCTTATGAAAAGCTGGATGATATCTCCCGATATTTGAAAATTATGGAATCCGAGACAGCCCGGTGCGGAGAAATCGTTAAAGATCTTCTGGCATTTGCGCGTCGGACTAAAATTACAATGGAGAGCAACAGTATTGAAGACATTATCAATAAAACCCTGAATCTCATTTCCCATGAACTGGAAATGAAAGCGCTTCGATTAATTAAAAATATCGCGCCGAATCTCCCGAAAGTCAAATGCGACTTTAAACAGATCCAGCAGGTTCTTCTAAACCTCATGTATAATGCTTCAGAAGCAATGCCAAATGGCGGCACGCTGACCATAACAGCCAATAGGGCCAACGGGCCTAAAACATTTTTAGAGGTGGCCGTTTCCGATACAGGCTGCGGCATTTCTGAAAAAGATATGGATAATATTTTTGAGCCATTTTTTACAACCAAAGAAGAGGGAAAAGGCGTCGGTCTCGGACTTTCCGTGGTTTACGGCATCATCGCCAAACACAATGGCACCATTTCGGTAGAAAGCGAGCTTGGAAAGGGAAGCACTTTTAAGATTCGTTTGCCGTTTAGCTGATTGTTGGGCAGATTCAAGCGACGAAGCCACTCCCCCAATATCGTTCAACGAGGAAGCACACCCTCTGAATACGTTCAAATCCTGAATCGATTTAACACCTGAATCTTGCACGAACCGGAGGCTTTCATATGCAAGGCACTTAAGGGAGAAGCCATAGTCTGCTATTGCGAGCCATTAATAACGAAGCATATGAAAGCCTCCGGTTAAAACTTGTCCCGAAAAACGCCGGTAATGGATAAATTCAGATCCAATCTCAAGTCCTGTTCAGACAACCCCATGGCAAGCCCAAGAAGCTGCGGAAGGTAAAGGATGGTCATGTGCATATCTTCTTTGGACTTTCCAAAAATTTTATCCTGATACGCCTCCAGATTCATCTGGCACATCGGACATACGGTGACGATGGCGTCAGCGCCTTGAGCCGCTTTTAATATACTTCCCACAAGATCTAGAGCCACCTCAGGTTTGGTGGTCATGTGGGATGCGCCGCAACATCTGCCCCCCATGTTCCATGGGTGAATCTTTGCTCCCACAGCCTCGATAAGCGGTTCCATGGAACGAGGCTGTTCCGGATCATCGAAAACAGCGTAAGGCCGAAGGCACTGGCATCCGTAGTAGGGCGCAATCCTCAGATCGATAAAGGGGGTTTTCACCCGGGAAACAATCTTTTCAGGTCCGATATCGCGGGCAACGATGTCGAGGAGATGCCGGACCC
>JARRRC010000215.1:0-7933 GCA_037381105.1 Desulfobacterales bacterium | reverse complement strand
GGTATTAATTTTATCAAGTAGTTCCGGGTCGTTTCGGCTTTTATTCTCCACCTTCTTCAAGTTCAGATAGCACGCACTGCACGGAACAAGAATTTCTTTGGCCCCGTCCATCTCCTCGGCCATGGCCAGGACATAGGCCGGCAAAGCCAAAGAAAGAAGATAGCTGGTGGCCTCTGCGGCGCTGGCACCGCAGCAGGTCCAGTCCTTTAGCTCCGATAAATCCGCTCCCAATTCCTGCATCAATGCGCGGGTGGAGGCATTATATTCAAGAGCCGTTCCCTCCAGAGAACAGCCTGGATAATACAAATATTTCATATTTGCCCCCGATAAAATCGCAATACGATTTTATGAAATGCGGCGTCGCCGCTTTGTTCGGGAAAAGAAATCCTGCTTATCTTTTCTCTAACGCTTCAACCTTACGAAAAATCGGCTCCAAAGCGCTATCTCCTTTTGAAGGAATCTCAATAGACACTTTTCCTTTGCCCATCAGCTTCATGCCCAAAGGAACAAACATAATAGGCATGAAGGGGTTTTTCATGGAAAGAAAATAGAGCGCCATGAACTCCATCTCTCTGACCCGACCATGTCGGCGAACACTTTTCATGAAGCTTTTGTAAAATCGGATACTTTTCTTATAAGGTGCCAGATTCTCTTTGGCTGCTATCTGTTTGAGTGCACTCATGGCCTCGGTCAGCGGGAGCCCCCTGGGGCAACGCAGGGTACAGTAATAACAAACAGAGCAAAGGAAGAACGTCTTGCTGTGGAAAACAGCATCTTTTTCTCCCATTATAACATTTTGCCACAACTGACGCGGCGTAAGATCCATGGCAAATGCATTGGGGCAGGAACCGGTACAAGTACCGCACTGGATACAGGTACTCACCATATTACGAATTTCGTCCAAAGCATCAATGACCGGTTTCGGTGAAATATGAGGTTCCGGATCGATTTCTATTATCTGTGCCTGGTTCATGGGTTCCCCTATTGAATTAATGATTTTTGATTGATGATTGCCGATATACATTAATTCATCAATCCTATCCCGTTCCTTCAAGCGCCGAATCGATGACGTCGAGCATTTGCGGGTCTGAAAACCCGGCAAGGGTCGACGCGCTGTTCGGACAAACAGCGGCACAGGCTCCGCATCCTTGACACATGGCGGCATTGACCAAAATCTTTTCCAAATCTACATCAACCATGCGGGCACCATAAGGACAAGCCTCAATACACCGCTCACATAGACTGCATAGGCTGTGACGGATTTCTGCCACCACCCTTGCGGCAGGCATCCATTCATACGAAAGGATCCTTAAGGCTCTCTGGGCCGCAGCTTCGGCTGTTGCGATCGATTCCGTAATATTGCGAGGAGAATGCGCCAGGCCGCAGGCAAAAATTCCTTCTTTAAGTGACTCCACGGGTCTCCATTTCGATTCCGCCTCCGCAAAAAACCCGTCTTGATCCAGTTTCGCGCCCAAGGACTCCGCCAGATCCCCGGACAGTTTGGGGACAATGCCGGTTGCAAGGACAACAATGTCTGCATCAATCCAAATCTTTTGTCCGATTACCGGCTCAACGGCTGTCACTCGAACAAATCCGTCCATAGGCGTCACCTGCGGTTTTTCATTTACACTATACTGGATAAAGATGACGCCGGACTTTCGGGCCTGGGTGTAATAAGATTCGTTAAATCCATGGGTCATCATGTCCCGATAAAGGATGTAGACGCTAATTTCCGGATTGTTCTTCTTGAAATACAATGCTTGTTTTAATGCCGTGGGGCAGCATATTCGACTGCAATAATTCCGTGGCTCCTGCCTGGAATCGACACATTGAATCATGACGATCGACCCGAGCCGATCGGGATCGAGCGCATTATCATTTATTTTTCTCTCCAGTTCCTTCTGGGTAACAATCGCCTCACTTGCGCCGTAATTATAGGATGTCGTGTCAGCCTCCGCCCCTCCGGTAGCCAGGATGGTCACACCGTGTTCCAGAGTGAAAGCCCCATTGTCTTTGTTTTCAATAGTGGTATAAAAATGTCCGATCCGGCCGTGGGAATCACGAACCCGGCTATTGGCGTGGACCCGGATGAGCGGATGTTTTTCCACTTTCAAAAGCGTTTCGTCTAATAGGGTCTTTGTTGGATTGCCTTCCAAGGTTCGTTGCAACCAGTTCAGATTCCCACCCAACATTTCTTCTTGCTCGATCAGTTCCACCCGAAAACCGTGATCTGCGATGGCAAGCGCTGAGGACATTCCGGCAATCCCGCCGCCCACCACCAGCGCCTGCTGACGAATCTTTTGAACGGGCACAGGATCCGGATCAACCCACTTCAGCCGGGCAAGCCCCATTCTCAAAACAGCCAACAATTCACTGTTGACTTTCGACATCTCATCCTCAGACGACGGTTCATATTTGAGCTTTGCGCTTTGAGCCGTAAGCTTTAGATCAACCACCTCTATAAGCGCAGGGTTCAGCCCCACCCGCCGTCCCATTGTCCCGATTTTTTGGGTATACACATCGGCAAGGCAGGCCCCGATCAGAATTCGGTTCGGTTTGTATTTTTCCACCCGTTCAACAAGGGCTTCCCATCCCGTGACCGTACAAACTTGCTCTATAAAGGCGACCTGGTCTACAGCGGGGTCAACCTTGAGACGCCGGGCAAGTTGTTGAGTGTCGAGAAGCTTTGAAAGTATATCTCCGCAGCTGCAGACAGCGATCATCGCTCTGGGCGGTTCTTGAGAAACATCCGGAAATGGTTCTACAGGGGTATCCGTAGGACTGAGGCTGCCTCCGGCGGCATGAATGATGCGGGATGCCGACAACGCAGCGGCAGAAGCCTGAATGACAGATTCACTGATGTCTTTGAGGCCTGAGAATGAGCCTCCCAATACGATCCCTTCCTTATTCGTTCGCGTGAGTGAAAAGGGTTCGGTCTGACCGAACCCCCATTGATTGAGCGGCATTTCCACAAGTTCGGCCAGCGCTGTCGTGCCCAAAGCCGGCCTCTGACCCACGGAGAGTACAGCCATGTCGAAGATCTCCTCCATATGGGCGCCGGTGTAATCAGCATATCGGATAATGAGGTCGCCGCTGTTTTCATCATGGAAAATGGAATGGACACGTCCTCTTTCAAATCGAACACCGTTTTCGTTTTCCGCCCGGTCACGATACCGCTGGAAGGATTTACCAAAGGTCCGCATATCCATATAAAAGATGGCTGGCCACCAAGGCTTCCTTTATTGCATGCATGCAGCAGACGGACGAACAGTAGTCGGCGTCGATCTGGATGTCTCTCGATCCCACACACTGAAGCCAAGCCACTTTGCGCAGCGGTTTACCGTCGGAAAGCCGCGTCAGGCGCCCCTGATTCGGTCCGGTGCCGCTTAAAAGCCTTTCGAACTCAAGGCTCGTTACCACATTCGGATATATACCGTATCCATAAGTATTCTTGCCTTCGGCCGGATTGAAATAGGACGTACCGCCGCATAAAACCAGAGCGCCGAACGGCATCGGGGGTTCTTTGGTCGCTTCAATATTCTGATATATTCGGATGATCATCGGGATAAGCGTATCGGGATCAAACGGTTTGAGGAGATAATCCAGCGCCCCTATTTTCATGGCCTCCACAGCGGTCTCGACCGTGGCATAGGCAGTCATCATGACAACACTTAAGTCGGGAAAAACCTCTTTCGCCCTCTGAAGGAGTTCAACTCCATCCATTCCCGGCATTTTGATATCTGCCAGCATCAGTTCGTATGCTTGTTTTGACAAATAATTCAGGGCTTCCGGCCCGGATGCAGCCATATCGACGGCAAAACCTTCATCTTCCAACCAGGCTTTAAGGGAATCGCGCATGATCAATTCATCGTCCACCACCAGAATTCGAAAATCTTTGCGGATTCCTTCCAAAAGATTGATGGCGCCGGTTGGACATACTGCTTCACATTCTCCACACCGGCTGCAGGCCTTTGTATCAATAATATATGCATTGGGAATTGCATGAGGAACCGGAAGATAGATGGCCTTTCGCATAGACAGGCCGGCATTAAAGGAATCCGGAACCTCTACCGGACAGACCTTCACGCATTCACCGCAACCGGTGCAACGGGCAGGATCAACGAGCTTCGGTTTCCGGCGAAGTGATACCTGAAAATTACCCGGTTCGCCGTCTAAAGACACAAGCTCTGTGGACAAACGGATGTCGATATTTTCGTGGAAGAGCCCTTTGCGAAGACAATACTGGGATGATGTATCCCGATCTATCGTTGGAAGCATCTTGCACATGCCGCAGCGATCGGTGGGGAACTGATAATCCAGCTGGCTGAGAATGCCTCCGATGTGCGGAGCCTGGTCGATAAGGGTCACGCCATAACCAAATTCCGCTAAATCCAAGGCCGCCCGGATACCGCTGATTCCGGCCCCCACCACCAGTGCTTTACCGATTTTTTTCTTCATAATACGCTTCCCCAGCCCTTCGATTTATTCCACCATCATAGTCAATGGCAGCAGAAAATTTTCTGAATGTCCTGTTAATCCCGTCAAACCGCTTTTCCGATGCCGACCACATCGGCAAGCTCATTTTCACTAAATACCGACAGCGGAAGATCATCCTCAATGCTGCGGCCGGCCTCGTAATCAAATGCTTTTTGTGTATGATATGAAACGGTTCTAAACAGTTCCATCACCGGAATGTCGTTGGGGCAGGCGTTAGAGCACTGACCGCATCCGACACATGAAAAGCTCATATGGGCAATCCGAGTCATATGATAAAAAACGGTGTCTGTGGGCATTTTGATGGCACCCTTGCGATTGGCCCATCTGAGGTACTGAACAGGATCATGGTTAAAGACATCGGTAACAAAGACACATTCCTTGCAATAGCAGACCGGGCAGGCAACCCTGCAGTTGTAACAATTAACGCATTCGGCTAAATAGGAATTCAATTTCTTCAAACTGTTTGTGGCCTCGGCGGTATCGGCAAACATTTTATTGCGATAGGCGGTTCGTTCAGCGACCAGGGATTCAACGGCTGCCGAACGTTCCGGCGGTTCCTGTGTGCCGGAAAGACCAAGGTTATCATAAAAGGTCTCTCCTTTGGGCGTCCGGGCCTGTATCAGAAGCTGATTGCCGGTATCGACTCCGAAAAGTCCGATTAAAATATCCGCACCACTGGGAACCGGGTTTTCGCAGGCCTTGCAGGCCGGTGCCAGATCAAATCCTTCCGGAGTCCCCTTTTTACCGGATAAGACATCTTTATAAAATCTTGATGTGAATTCACCGTCTTGTCCGGCAATTTGGATATAATCGCCATTTTTGAAAGCACCCAGACAGTCGACTCCAACCAGCACCACCTCTTCCATTCTCCCCTGCTTGAGTTTTACCAGTTCGACAAAGGCCCGTATTTCGCAGGGACGCAAAACAACCGCAACGTTAGCGCCCATGGGTTTACGAGTAAGCCGAGAAACGATTTTGGCCGCATTCAAGGGAAAAACCGGTGCCAATGGATCGGTACCGTTCAAATATTTAGGATCCGTTACCAGCGTCGGCATCACGACGTTTTTATTTTTCAGATGTAGCGGAACCAGGATGGCACCGATATCTTCCAACTGGAGGATGGATTGAAAAAAATCCCTTAGCGCTGTCAACAGGTCGCCGTCTTTTACACTGATTTTCGCTGTTTTCACTTTTCCGTTTCCTCCAAATTTGTCATCCATCATCGGTCATCGGAATAAATGACAAATGATTGTCAAAGGGTCATTGCCGCCTTGGCCTCATTGGGACCCAGCGCTTTAACCTGCGCCACCATTTCATGAATGGTCTCTGCGAACTGGATCCCGTCACTGGCGCCGATCCAGGTCAATCTGAGCCGTTCATCACCAAAGCCGAATCGGGACAGGATCTCTTTGAGAAGCTTGATTCGCCTCCGGGCCTTAAAATTTCCGTTGATATAATGACAATCTCCGGGGTGACATCCGCTGATCAGAACCGCATCGGCTCCCTCAAGCAGGGCCTTGATCACATACTTGGGATCGACCATGCCGGTGCACATGACTCGAATCAATCTGACATTGGCAGGATATCCCAATCTGGCAGTCCCGGCCAAATCCGCGGCGGTGTACGTGCACCAGTTGCAAACAAAAGCAATGATCGAAGGTTCGAAGTCGGCCATGATCTCCTCCAATATATTTTTGATTTATGATTTCAGATTGCTTATTTTCATATCGATCTAAATAAAACTCTCATGCGGCTGAAATGAAACATCGGTTAACGATTTTAAAATCCGCAATCATTTACATCCCGACGGCATGCACCGAATCAATGATCCCTTCAAGTTCCGCAAACATCTGCTTCTCGTTAAAATGTTTAACCTGTGCTGCGCCGCTTGGACAAAATCCTGCACAACTTCCACATCCTTTGCAAAGGGCTTCATTAACCACTGAGACTCCGGTTCGGGCATTATACGTTATGGCAGTATACGGACAGAGCCCGATACAGGTCCGGCACCCGGCACATATGTTCGGGTCGATCCAAGATACAATAGGAGCAATCTCAACCTCTCCCAACGTAGCCAATGACAGGGCCTTGACAGCGGCACCGGAAGCCTGGGAAACAGTATCCGGAATATCTTTGGGGCCCTGACAGGCTCCGGCAATGAAAACCCCGTCGGTAGCCGTATTCAATGGCCCCAGTTTGGGGTGTTCCTCCAGAAAGAACCCGTCTGCACCCTGGTTGACGCCAAAGACCCTGCCCACCTCCTGTGCATCGCTGCGGGCCTGCATGGCAACACACAAAATCACCATATCCACGGGAATCCGTAAACGCCGGCCCAAAAGGGTATCTTCCGCAACGGCAATCAGCTTGCCCTCCTCTTCCGGGCTGACAGACTGATCGGTAACCTCTGCCACTTTACCCCGGATAAACCGGGTGCCCTCTTCCTGGCACCTCTTGTAAAATTCTTCATAGCCTTTGCCGAAGCAGCGCATGTCAATGTAAAAGTTATAAACCTGGGTGTCGTGCCCCACCTTTTCATGAATGAGATGGGCATATTTCAGAGCGTACATGCAGCAAACCCGTGAACAGTACTCGTGATAGTTTACATCCCGGCTGCCGATGCAGTGTAAAATGGCCACGCTTTTTGGCGTGCGGGTGAAATCTCCGCTCTCATCTCTGATAAAGATCTCTCCGCCGGTGGGTCCGGTTGCATTGCTCAGGCGCTCGAATTCAAGAGAAGTAAAGACATTGGGATACTTGCCGTAGCCAAATTGCTTCATTGGCGCAGGATCCATGACATCGTAACCGGTGGCGACGATAATACTTCCAATTTTTACCTCAAGTTCTTCTGCCTGCATATTGTGGTCTATGGCCTTGGGCTCACAGGCCTTAACGCATTCCATACATTCGCTGCAGACACCGCAATTCAAACAGCGAAGGGCTTCTTGCCTGGCCTCACCTTCCGTTAATCCAAGGTCGACTTCTTCAAAACACGCAGCACTCATTTTGCTCTCCAGATGCTTTGGATGAGACCGTGCTTTTTTGGGGATCCCTTCCGGAATTTTTTGCCAATCAGTGCCTGGCTTTTTCCGAGACTCGATCTGTTGTATGTAAAGCTCCAAGTTCTCACCGTTGATATAACGATGGATTGCTTCCACAGCCTTGTGGCCCTCAGCCACTGCCTGTATTACAGTGTCCGGACCGGTAACTGCGTCGCCTCCGGCAAAAACATAGGGAATACTGGTTTGCATGGTTTGGAGATTTACGCCCAGTGTGTTTCGTAGAGTCCATTTTAAGTCAGGTATTTGTGCAGCCCAGGAGGTGTCAATCTTCTGCCCGATTGCCGGGATCACCGCATCACAGGGAATTATGAATTCCGAACCTTCCACCGGTACCGGGCGACGCCGTCCGCTATCGTCCGGCGGCCCAAGTTCGGTTC
>JARRRC010000214.1:0-5433 GCA_037381105.1 Desulfobacterales bacterium | reverse complement strand
AAATGTGTTTCAGGGGGTACGCTTCCTTGTGGAACGATATTGGTGAAGTAGCTTCGTCATTTCAACAACTTAGCAGTGGGGGAGACCGCGGCTCCCGGATGTTTTTTTGCGGGAGAACGCGGAGGGGGCAGGAATGCCACCGCTGCTAAGTTATTGAAATGACCAGACACGCAGACATCGGAGTGCAACAGGGAAGATTAGCCCCTGAATAAGCACCTTCAATTTGTGAGGTCATGTTGTGGATACTAAAAATTTTCCCGTTATTCCGTCTGATCGCTCAGACGATCTTCACAATCTGGAAATTGCGGATGGTGCGGATCTAGTCCTGTTTATGGCCGGAAATCAGTTCATGGCAATGAAAGAGATCGTTTTCGCTTTTAAAAAAGAATATCCGGACATCAAATACATATTTTATGAAACGCTTCCTCCCGGACTCGAACTCAAACAAATTTTAGCCGGTGGGGCGTTTTTTAGAGGCCGAATCATTGATGTCCGGGCCGACATCTATTCATCCGTAAACGAGAAAGCCATGAAGACCCTTGAAGAAGCCGGCTATCTTTTAAAAAAAGACTACCACCTTTATCTTCACAACCGGTTGACGCTCATGGTTCCGAAAAATAACCCGGCCGGAATAACATCCGTTGCCGACCTGGGCCGGGATTCAGTCCGAGTATCTCAGCCCGATCCTGCCAATGAAGATATCGCTTTTCACAAGGCTTCGGGAATTGAGATTGATGTGGTTGAGCCCGGAGAAGATCTCGATCAAAGGAGCCGAATCAATTACTATATTTGCAAATTAAAACATGCGCCGCGTCCTGAAAATGCGGATAAGTTTATCGACTTCATCAGGTCTTCGACTGCCCGACACATTTACGAAAAATTCGGATTTTTGCCCCCTGTAAAATGACACATCCGGTTTGGGAATACTCAATTAAATCAGGGGACGGGATGTTTTTCTAAACGGCTGCTGCATGGATAATCTTTTCTTTAAACCGCATGAACTCGCGGAAAGGGATCGTAAAGAAAGATCAGGAAAATATCATTTAAAAATTCAATAAGTTAACCTCATTATTTTAAAGTTCTTTTAAAGATACGATTTCGGTTTTTGCCTGTTCTTTCTAACGATCCCTAAGCCGCTCAAACAGCATCCGATTTAAAGAAAAAATTATCCATTCCGCTCCATCTAAGGATTTCGAGGAAAAATTCCCCGAGGGCTCAATTAAATGGATTCGCTGTCTTTGACCAGCATGGTCGCCGGGTCCAGAAGCAAGGTGTGCCGATCGATATCGGCGGTTTTGCCTTTTAATGTTTTAACGTGGATTTCTTTGCCTTGGGGACTGAGCTGAATGACAAGATCAAAAAGATCGATAATGTTCGATATGGGAACCGGAATCCCTTTGGGATCAGGCTTTTCATGACGATGGGTCTTTACACTGAACCAGACATGCAGCGAATGTTTTTCAGCAAGACGCTTTAAATCGGGGAGTGATGGTCTTGCATGCTTTTTGAAATTAAAACCGTCGATAATAACCACCCGGGGTGAAAAAATATTCTGTTCTTTCAGGTCGGTCAATCTTTCTTCGAGTTTGGAAGGACTGAATCCTTCCACCCTGAACGTCATAATAAACCGGTGAGGTAGGAGAGTTTCCCAAATCTGGCTGATTTGTCCGGAGTCGTATTGTTTCGTAAGATTTTGAAAAACTTCTTTGTACCACAGCGTCAGTTTTCTTACCGGATCATCCAGACTGATATGGAGTACGTTTTTGCCCTTTAAAAGCATGTTTAGGGCAAGCTGGACCAATAAGGCGGTTTTGCCGACACCTGCTCCGGCCAGAACGGCCCCGAAGCCGCCTTCGGGAAGAATGTCTCCGGTGTCACTTTCTAAAAACCTTAAGGGATTCCTGAGGATCAATTCCTTTTTAAGCATCATCGTTTTCCTTAGCACCTAAAGTATTAGTTTTTTAGTTTTTCCTTCTTTTTTGCCAATTCCTCTGCAATCGATTGGGGAACCTGTTTATACATCCCCAATTCCATGGTAAATTGTGCTTTGCCCTGAGTCGATGATCTTAACACCGTTGAAAAACCGAACATTTCTGCAAGGGGAACCTTGGCCTCAACCACGCATAGGGCGCCTTCTTCCTGGGACCCCACAATAATGCCCCGCCGCTGATTCAAAAGTCCCATGACAGCCCCCTGAAACTCCGGAGGCGTCTCGACGGCCACGTTCATAATCGGCTCCAGAATGGCCGGTGATGCCTTGAAATAACCTTCACGAAAAGCGCCCCGTGCCGCCGCGATGAATGCCGTTTCAGAGGAATCCACCGAATGTGCTGCCCCGTCGTTAATGACCACTTTGACGCCGGTCACCGGAAATTCCATTTTCGGACCTTTGGCCATGCATTGTCTGAAGCCTTTTTCGCACGAAGGAATGAATTGAGTCGGGATTTTGCCGCCGACGATTTTATTTTCAAAGACAAAATTTTCACCGGGTGACGGCTCCATGTATCCGGCCACCCGTCCGTACTGTCCGGCGCCGCCGGTTTGCTTCTTATGTGTGTAGTTAAATTCAGCCCTCCGGGTGATGGTTTCTCTGTATGCCACTCTCGGACGGCCGATGGTAACATCTGTTTGATATTCACGACGCATCCGTTCGATGTAAACATCCAGGTGGAGTTCTCCCATCCCTTCAATGATGGTTTCACTGGTCTCCTCGTCAACATAGGTTCTGAAAGTAGGATCCTCCTTGCTGAACCTGTTGAGCGCTTTTGACATGTTTATCTGAGACTTATGGTCTTTCGGGGCAATGGCAAGAGAGATGACGGGATCAGGGACAAACATGGATGTCATCGTCAGATTGAGACCGGGACTGACAAAGGTGTCTCCGGAAGCACAGTCGATGCCGAAAAGCGCGCCGATATATCCTGCCGGGATGGTTTCGATATCTTCCATCTGGTCGGCATGCATGCGGACGAGCCTTCCAATCTTGACTTTTTTTCCGTCGCGGACATTGACGAGCGTGTTTCCCTTGGAAAGTGATCCCTGGTAGACCCTGATATAAGTCAATTGGCCGTATTGCCCGTCTTCAATTTTAAAGGCCAGGGCGACAACCGGTTTGTCCGATTCGCTGGCCAGAATAACGGGTGTTTCGTTATTTCCCAGGTCAAGGGCCGTGTTTTCCACTTCAGAAGGGCAGGGAAGATAATCGACGATGGCATCGAGAAGCGGTTGAACACCTTTGTTTTTATAGGCAGACCCCATAAAGACCGGCGTTATTTTACGGGCCAGCACACCCCTTCGAACCGCCGATACAACCATGTTGTCCGTGACTTCCTTTTCTTCGAGAACAGCTTCCAAGAGTTCGTCTGAAAACATCGATGCCGCATCGATCAGTTCTTCACGCCGCTTTGCAGCCTCATGAAAAAGGTCTTGCGGTATTTTTCCGATTCGCACAGTTTCTCCATTGATGCCTTCAAAATAGATCGCCTTCATGGCCACGAGATCGACAACGCCTTCCAAATGCTCCTCGAGGCCGATGGGGATCTGCATGGCGACGGCATTGTGCCCCAGTTTTTCTTTGAGTTGATGGATCACACGAAACGGATTGGCGCCGCTGCGATCACACTTGTTGATAAATGCAATGCAGGGCACTTTGTATCTTTTCATTTGATGATCGACGGTGATCGATTGGGACTGAACTCCCGCCACAGAACACAAAACCAATATGGCGCCGTCCAGCACCCTCAATGACCGTTCGACTTCTATGGTAAAGTCAACGTGGCCGGGGGTGTCGATAATATTAATCTTATGATCCAGCCATTCACAATAGGTGGCGGCCGAGGCAATGGTGATGCCGCGTTCCTTTTCCAGTTCCAGCGAATCCATGGTGGCGCCGACGCCGTCTTTTCCTTTGACATCGTGAATCGCATGGATTCGTTTTGTGAAAAAAAGGATTCTTTCAGTGATCGTGGTCTTGCCGGAATCAATATGAGCGCTGATCCCGATATTCCTGACTTTATGTATCGTATTTTTCATGGTGCTGAATATGTTATCGAATAAAAAACCCCTCATACGCAATAATGCCGCTCGATGGGGGGTGTCAGTGTTTTAAACAAAAAGATCGCCAAAATATAATGGCGATTACATGTTTGTCAACAATTTGTTTTAGTAGAAGATAATCCTGTGAAACAAATCGGCAGATCTGTCTTGCTTTTAAACAGGAAGGAGCTTCAGGTATGATTAAATTTTTAGCTGAAAGCTGTTTGAGCGGATTAGGGATCGTTTTGTAAGAACCATCAAGAAGCTAACGGTATGGATGAAACTTCGATTAAAGCAGGGGGCTTTATAAACAGCTCGGGAAAATTCTTTCAATACGGTGTCTTATCCGTGAGTTCTTTCATAAAAAAATATAATTATACCTGAGGCGGTAAAGTTTTCAAAATTTGTTATTTTCTTAGGAGCATTTAATCAACCGCTACCATTCTCCGGAGAGGCTGCGTTCGATATCGCCCCACCGCGAGTTCAAGTTTTCGATCACGTCTATTCCAATATCGAGATGCATTTCCATGTGGTTGGTAAAAATTTCATCCTGCATTTTCTTGTCTTTTATGCCTCTTTTTTGCAGCGGCATGTCCGAGACCAGCATAACGGACCCGATGGGAACTTCATAATGATAGGCAACCGAGAAAAGGGTTGCCAGCTCCATATCGATGGAAATTATTCTCTGCCGTCGCAGATAACTGACAAATTCTTCATCGAATTCCCACAGCCGCCGGTCGGTAGTATAGACGATGCCGAATTTGGGCGCCAAACCTAATTTTCGAACGGCGCCGATACAAATCAGATTCACCGAAGCGGTCGGCATGGCCGGAAATTCCGGCGGCAGATAATGGCGGCTGGTGCCTTCTCCCCGAATGGCGGCCGAGGGAATGATGAAATCTCCGATTTCAAGGGAATCGTCGATTCCGCCGCACATGCCCAGCATGACCACGGACTTGAGATTGTCGAGATAGGCCAGGCAGTTGATGATCAACGCAGCCTGAGGGGAACCGATACCGAAGTCTATCATTGTGCAATTCATGGATTTTGCGTTGACAATCCGAAAATTCCCTTCGTGAAAATCCCCTTGAACTTTTTCATTGAACCGGTTCAGATATCGCCTGAAATTCGTGATGATAATGTGTTCGCAGAAACTTTCAAGGGAGCAGTTCGTATATCGCTCCAGCGTCTGTCTGATGTATTCGTGTTCCTTGAGTGCCATTGACGCTCCTTAGTTAAAGAAAGGTTGTGCCCGTTGGCCGGTTGGCCCGTAATTTCATGCAAACAAACCGGCTAACTGGCGAACCGGCGAACTTGAGTTTTTCTTCTTTTCTGGCATATTCTGCTGTAAACAAGCCGGGCAAAACCCAACATAAAAAGTGTTACAAGGAGCAATGC
>JARRRC010000213.1:0-4743 GCA_037381105.1 Desulfobacterales bacterium | reverse complement strand
ATTCCGGCCATCCTATAAAAGCAACGACCAGGCAGCTCGTACCCCACAAAGATGAAACCCAGCGCCCACTGTCTTATTACAGCGCCGTCACCGAGCGCAATCTGTTCAAAACAAAAACAGGATCCGGCGGCCGGCCTGAAAAGCTGGATATCGAAACCCTTGAGCCTACGGATCTAAAGCTGAATCTTTTGGGAACGATTACCGGTAACGAAAAAGAAGCTTATGCCGTCATTGAAGATACCGCCACAAAGGAACAGAATCTTTTCAGAATCGGCGATACCATTCAAAATGCGACGCTTAAGATGATTTTGAGAGAGAAAGTTGTGCTGAATGTCAACGGCAAAGATGAAATCTTAAAGATTGAGAAAAGTCAGGAAGGACAACAAAATATTAAAACCAGAACTGCGAGTTTGAGAACGGAAGGTTCGCAAAATATTACCGTAAAACGATCACAGATGGAATCTGCCGTTAAAGATGTAAACAATCTTATGAAACAGATCAGAATTCGGCCGAATTTCAGAAATGGGAAACCTGACGGACTCCGTTTGACAGGCATCAGACCCAACTCCATTTTTTACAATATGGGGCTGAAAAGCGGGGATATCCTCAAGGGCGTGAATGGTAAAGATATTGAATCCGTTGACGATGCTTTCAAACTTTATCAAAACTTGCAGTCGTCTTCACGGGTACAGCTTCAGATAAAACGAAGAGGCCAACTCAAAACCATTGACTATCGTATTGAATAAACGATAAATATATGATATTATAACATGTTAAAAAAACAATCATCCTAGAATCGGCAATAATGAAATTACACGAGAGTGTTTCAACAATTATTCGATACGGTTGTGCCTTCATCGGACTGATGTTGATGTTGAATCTGTCGACGGGTGTTTTCGCCAAAACTCCCCGCGAGATGGGGTTGTCGCCGAATGATAAAAAAACAACGCCGTCGGAAACGGATTCGGAACGGTTTATATCAATAGATTTCAACAACGTGGATATTAATGTATTTATTAAGTTTATCAGTGAGTTGACTTCTAAAAATTTTATCGTTGATCAGCGGGTAAGAGGAAAGGTAACCATCATTTCACCCAGCAGGATTTCCGTTAAAGAAGCTTATAAAGTTTTTGAGTCTGTTTTGGAAGTGCACGGGTATACCACCATAAAAGCCGGAGAAGTGACAAAAATCGTCCCATCTCCTGATGCGCGATCAAAAGACATTGAAACGCTGCTCAAAAAAGAGGCCGTCTCTCCGGCAGATAAAGTGGTGACGCAGTTAATTCCTTTAAAATACGCAAGCGCTGATGAAATAAAAAAATTATTCGCTCCGCTGGTGTCCAAAAGCAGTGTGATCCTTGCCTATTCGCCGACGAACATGCTCATCATTACGGATGTTTACTCAAACATCCAGCGGTTGATGCGAATTTTAAATGCCGTTGATGTGGCCGGCATGGGGCAGGAGCTTTCCGTCATTCCACTCCAATATGCCGACGGCACAAAATTTATCAAGATTCTAGATTCCATTTTCCAGGAAAGCAGAAAATCGAGGAGCCAAAGCGCGTTTTCAACCGCCAAATTTGTGGCCGACGAGCGGACCAATACACTGATCGTGCTGGCCAGTGAAGTGGAAACCTTAAGGATTAAAAGGCTCATCAGCATGCTGGACCGGGAAACACCCCGGGGGAAAGGGAAAATCCACGTTATTTATCTTGAAAATGCCAAAGCCGAAGAACTGGGAAAGGTGCTTCAGGAATTGCCGACGAAAAAGAGCACTGCACCCGGGGCAGGAAAAGCCCCGTTTATATCGGATTCGGTTAAAATAACCGCCGATAAAGCCACCAACAGCCTCATTATTATCGCAGATAAAGAAGATTATCAGGTAATGCAGGATATCGTCAAGAAACTGGATATTCCAAGATCCATGGTCTATATTGAAAGTTTGATCATGGAAGTGACCGTGAACAAGGAATTTAATCTCGGTGTTCAATGGCAGGCCGGCGGACAAACCAGAATCGACAATAAAAATGCGGCGTTTGGCGGAGGATTTGAACCTGAATCCAGTATCATCTCAACACCGCTCAGCACATTACCATCTCCATCAGGTTTTTCTTTAGGGGTATTCAGCGAGGCGATTACCATCGGCGGCATTACATTTCCCAACCTTTATGCCATCGTAAATGCCTATAAAAAGGACAAAGATGTTCACATTCTCTCTACGCCTCAGATTCTTACCACGGATAATGAAGAAGCCAGTATTACCGTGGGCCAGAATGTACCGTTTCAGACCCGATCGGCCGCCACCAGCGAAAATCTGGTGGATCAATACAGTTACTATGAATACAAGGATGTGGGCATCACCTTGAAGATTACCCCTCAGATCAGCCATGACCGTATGGTTCGACTCAATATTTCTCAGGACTCGACCAAACTCGATACCCAAACCACCACTTCAGCTGACCGCCCGACCACACTAAAGCGAACCATCGATACGACGGTGATCGTCAAAGATGGAAGCACCGTAGTCATCGGCGGGCTTATTGACGACAGCTTTTCGGATACGGAATTTAAAGTTCCCTGTTTAGGAGATATTCCCTTGCTCGGCCACTTGTTCAAGACCACCTCAAGGGGAAATGATAAGACGAATCTTTTTGTATTTATCACCCCCCGCGTCGTTAAAAATCCCGATGAAGCAAGAGCGATTTTAGACAGCAAAAAAGACCAGGTTGAAGAGATTACGGGGGGAAAAATCAAAATGTACGAAAAAAGCATCAATATCCCCGGACATGATTCAAAAAATAAGGAAAGCGTAACACATTAGTATTTTAGAACTATTACCACTTCAGGTGGAATCGATTGGCGATTGTTATAGATCCCGACTTATCGAGAAATATTTAACGAATTCTTCCAATTTTGTCGTTTATTGAAACCCGACACACCATCGAACAGCATGCAAAAAAACCTTTCCCAGATACTAAAAGATCGTTTCAACGTTTCAGAGGAAGATTTAGAAGAAGCGCAGCGGCTCAATACGGAAAAGGGGACGGGTTTCGCGGAAATACTTGTCTCCAAAAAGATGATTACCGAAAGACAGCTCCTTGAAGCGTTAAGCGTTCAATATGATATTCCCTTCTGGCCGGAACTTCCCGTTGAAAAATGTCAAACCGATTTTACCAGTCATGTTCCGATTCAATTTTTGAAAAAATACATCATGGTTCCTCTTATCAGTAAAACTCAGGCGTCCGACCATGAGGGAAATTCCAATGATAAAGATCGGCAGGATTCGGAAAAAGATCTTCTCGACTATGAGTCGGTCATCGCTGTCAATGACCCTGCCTGCATACAGCCCATGGATGACCTGATCAGGATGCTCGGTTATGATGATGTCAAACCGGTTTTGTCAACCAAGGATGCCATTTTATTCGCCATCAATATATCTTATGACCTTAGCAGGGGGTCCGCCGAGCAGCTTGTTCAGGATATGGAAGAAAACGGCACCACCATCATCAGTGAACTGGAAGAAAAGGCGGACTTGCTGGATGATATCAGTGACGCGCCGATCATCAAACTTGCGAATCATATCATCTCACAATCCGTGAAAGCAAGAGCAAGTGACATTCACATCGAACCCTACCAGGACAGTTTCAAAGTGCGTTATCGCGTCGACGGCATTCTGTACGACTTTCTGTCTCCGCCAAAATGGCTCCAGCCGGCGCTGATTTCCAGAATCAAGGTCATGGCAAAGATGAACATCGCTGAAAAACGGCTTCCTCAGGATGGTCGTTTGGACGTGAAAATCGGAAACCAAGAAATTGATGTGCGGGTGTCCACGCTTCCGACATCCTTTGGAGAACGCTTGGTGCTCAGGCTTCTGGATAAATCGGGTTCCTTAATATCACTTTCGGATCTCGGGCTTGAAACCGACAAACTGGACCTTATAGGCAACCTCATTCGATCGCCCAACGGGATTATCCTTGTCACCGGCCCCACCGGCAGCGGCAAGACCACGACCCTCTATGCTATTCTATCGACCATCAATATACCGGATGTCAATATTATCACCATTGAAGATCCTATTGAATACCAGATCAACGGGATCAACCAGATCCAGGTCAACCCGAAGATCGAACTTACCTTTGCCAAGGGCCTCCGTTCAATTGTCAGACAGGACCCGGATGTGATACTGGTGGGAGAAATACGGGACCAGGAGACCGCCGAAATAGCGGTTCAATCGGCGCTGACCGGCCATCTGGTATTTTCAACACTTCATACCAACGACTCTGCTAGCGCCATCACCCGGCTGGTAGATATCGGGGTTGAACCTTTTCTCATTTCATCATCTGTTTTGGCAGTAGTGGCCCAGAGGCTGATTCGAATACTTTGCAAAGACTGCAAGGAAGCTTACACTCCCGATAAAGCGGCTTTAGAACTTTTAGGGATAACCCAAGAACAAATCCAAGACGCTGTCATTTACAGGGCGAAAGGATGTGAGAACTGTTTTCATACCGGCTATAAAGGCCGGCGGGGTATTTTTGAAATATTGATTTTAGATTCAGCCTTAAAAAGCATTATACTCAAGACCTATGATTCAAACCGCATTAAAAATGAAGCATTGAACCGGAATATGGTCACCTTGCGTCAGGACGGGATCCACAAGGTATTAAACGGGATTTCCACAATAGAAGAGGTGCTCAGGGTTACTCAGCGATAAACAATGAAAAAAATATTTAATTAATTGTTTTT
>JARRRC010000212.1:0-7831 GCA_037381105.1 Desulfobacterales bacterium | reverse complement strand
ACCGTCTCCGGTCCAGTACCATGCATTCACTCCGCCGTAGGCCGCCGCCAGCTGATCCTGAAGTCCGCAGGGAACACCGGCCACGCTGGCCTCAATTTCATGGGCAATCAGGGCGATTTGCCGTCTGGACATCGGCGGTTGACCCATTTTTCCCAGCATCTCGGAAAATGCCGCAATCAGCGCCACCGCCGCCGCAGAAGACCCTCCCAAAGCACTTCGCGGCGGAGAAGATGAATCAATATCAATATGGACCCCTTCCGCCCCGAAATACGCCGCAACGGCAAACATGAGCCCGAGGGGGTGATGAAAAGGGGCTTTTTCAAGCGGATATTCCGCGCTTTTAAATCCCTTTGAAGAGATTTTTACAAAGCCTTGATCATGTGGAAACAGCCGCACGCCGGTTCTCAAATCGATGGCAATGTTGACCGTGCAGGGAAAAAGATGCCGGAGAGGATAATAAAACGTACTGATATCCAGCGTTCCGCCCATATCGATCCTGCACGGTGCCGAGACGCCGACCGGATGCGATTCGAGGATGCTTTTGATGGAGCTTCTTGAACGTTGTGTGCTGCGCGCAGTGGGCTTAAGGGTCATTTTTCTGATAGTATAATGCTTTGAAATAGATTGCTTTCACTGGTCTTTGCTTTCAGCTTCGGGCATACGTAATTGAAGATTCTCGATTGCCGCAGATCCTGCTTGATTGGAGAAACAAAAAAATTTATCGCGAAAGCACGAAATTTTAAAAACACGAAAAAGAATATTTATTTTTTCTCTCTTTCGTGTTTTCGTGATTGATTTTTCTAATGCAAAGAAACAATGACTCATTTTCTGATTTGTCTCAAAAACTTCAAGCTCCGAAGATTTTTTCCCAAATGATACGGAACAAACGCCTCCAGCAATTCTTCTCCGGTCTTCATGGTATCTGAATCAAACCGAATCCTTGCCGCCTGTTTAAGATTCCCCTTTTCAATCCACAGTAGCTGCTTGACGGTTCCCTTGGTCAGGGACATTTTATGTCCGCTTCCGGCATCACACCGGTCACAGACAATTCCTCCCTTTTTCAGGTTGAAAATGACGGTTGTTTCTTTTATATTTTCCACCTCAGTTTGACAGACAACGCATCTTTGTAAAACGGGCGCAAAACCGAACATATTCATAAATTTCATCTGAAACAAAATCGAAAGTGCTCCTTCGGATGCTTGTCCGATATCGAGCGCTTTAAGAACGTGATGAAACAGTTGATAAAGCCGAACCTCCCCTTGACCGGTTTCCATCCATTCGTTGATGAGTTCGGCCCAATAACTGGCATAGGATGTCTTCAACATGCTGGATCTGATGCCCGGAAAAGGATGTTTTAAGGTCGCTTCCTGTAAAACGGGAAGCCCTTTTCTCCGCCCGGTGCTGTATACCACGTCCAATGATGAAAAGAGATCCAGTATACCGCCGAATCGTTTGGTACTTTTTTTGGCGGATTTTGCAATAGCTGTTATTTTTCCTTCTTTAAGCGTAAAAAAAGTAATTATTAAATCATAATCTCCAAAATCCATCTTACGCAGCATAATTGCAGGCGTAGAATAATTTGACATTTTTTCATGTACCAAAACTACCGGATGATTTTAATATCAGCCTGTTTTCGCAAGCTTTCAATCCATGTATTGTATTTTTGATCAACGTTTTCTTCATAAAGAATTCTTTCAATTTCCGGTAAAACCGCTTCCAGCGGTTTTCCCGAAGTACTGACGATCTTCTCCAAGAAAAAAATCTGGTACCCATGGTCGGTATCGAGTACCGGCGTGAACTCTCCCGGCTTAATTTTTTTGATAGCCTTTTGAAGTTCCGGTGACAGAGAATCAAATTCAAACAGGCCCAAATCACCGCCATCGGAAGCCGACGGTGATTCCGAATATTTTTTAGCCAAGGCTTGAAAAGATTTTCCGGCTTTTAATTCTTCCAAAATCTCATCCATTTTTGCCTTAATCTCATTACGTTTATTCGAACCGGCAAACCGGGGAACCGTCATGATGATATTTCGAAGATGATACTGTTGTTTTCCGCCATATTTATCGAGATGTTTTTCATAATATGCCTTGATGTCTTCTTTGGTAATCACGATTTTTGATTTGACATCAAGATTGACAAGTTTTGTTCTGAGTATCTGATCTTTGATCTTTTCTCTGTATTCCTTCATGGTTAAACCATCTTTGGCCAACTCCGCCCTCAGATCTTCATCCGTATAATAGGCTGTCTTTTTGATTCGTTCAATGGCGCGGTCGACTTCATCTTCATCAATGGTTATCTTTGAACGTTTGATCTCCTGATCTTCAATTTTTTCATTAATCAGACGGTCGAGCATGCTTTCTCTCACTTTAAAAATCATCTGCTTCTCTTTTTCGGGAGGATATCCTATTGTTCGAATTTTTTCGATATAAGGTTTCATCACGGCATTAAGGTCAAAAAGGGTGATGACGTCATCATTCACCACGGCCACAATGCGATCGACAGTCTCCGTACTCTTCGCAGCGATCATAAACGGATAACCCAACGCATAACATAACAGCGCGTAAATGATGAGATAGATTAATTTTGCCCGTATCGCCTTAAATCGTCTGCTTTTCATTTCGACTACCTATAATTATTTATTTGAGCCTTCAGGAAGTTTTTTCTAAATCCTTGAATATCAGCGGAATGGATGATCCTTTTTTAAATCGGATGCTGTTTGAGCGGCTTAGGGATCGTTAGAAAGAACAGGCGCATACCGAAATCGTATCTTTAAGAGAAATTAAAATAATGCGGTGAACGTATTGATATTTCAAAGGTAGTTTCCTGTTCTTTCTTTATGATCCCTTGCCGAGAGTTCATGCGGTTTAAAAAAAGATTATCCATGCACAGGCTGGTTAGAAAAACCCCCCGACCCCTCATTTATCTGAAATCCCTCCGCTTTTAAGCAACTCTTCTTTATTGATTTCAACAATGTATTTCTTTTTAAGTTCTTCCATCCACGATGCATAAGCGTTTTCCATCTTCTCCCGCCGCAAAATTTTTACGATGGCATCATGCCCGGCCTTTTCCGTTGCTTTCGGATCCGGTGTTTTGGATTCCGCCCCTTCTGTCGTTTCCTTTGTGTTCTTATCAGGTGTTTCGGAGACATTGCTTAAATGCGCCTGGCTATATTTCGATATGTCTTCCGGCGTTATATCGATCCGACCGCCCAGCTCTTTGGCAACCACTTTTTCCATGATTAAGCGCTTCTTCAATCCTTCCTTCCAGGACGGATACGGAACAGCATATTCAATCAGCGACTTTTCGAATTCGTTGCCCGGATAATCCGCTTTGATATTCTCCGAAGCTTTTTCGACCTCCGAATCGGTCACCGCAATGCCGAGATCTTTTGCTCTTTCCAAAAGAATCATCTCTTCAGCCATTTGCTGAACAAGCCGCAGCCGGACTTTCATGATCGAATCGGGTTGCTGTATCCCGTCGGACGAATAAGCCGCTTTTGCAATTTTAAAAGCCTTGTTGAAATCAGCGACGGTTATTATTCTGTCTCCAACTTTAATCAGATATGCATCCTTTTGCTTTTGTTCTGAACCGGAGCAACCCGTCAAAGCCCACCCAACCCATAAACAACAGATTAACGCAACGCATTTAAAAAAATTCTCACCCTGAAAAATCGACATATTTTATTTGCCAATCCGAATCGTTAGCATGAAAAATAATGAGAGTCTATTGGCTGTCTGCTGGAATCAGACTATAAATCCCTTAAATTTTAGCCACTAACATGTTGAATAATTTCTTTCAAGATGTTTTTGGTCTGAGATATTACAGAGCCCGAATCGCCTTTTTTCAATCTGGCTTTAATGGAATCATCCGGCGTGATTTCAAATCGATTCTGGTCGGAAAGTACCAATTCTACAATGGCGGAAGGATTTTTCTGGTGTGGGGGCGAAAAAAAGAGTGACAACTGACCGTCTTTAAGATCCATCCGCTTGACCCCGGCCTTTATGGCCAATACCCTGAGCATGATTTTTAATAGAAGATTCGACGTTTCAGGCGCCAACGCCCCGAACCTGTCGATCAACTCGGCCTTGAAGTCGGCAATCTCTTTAAGTTCCGTCATTTTTGCCAGTCGGCGATATGCCGTAAGGCGCTGGTCAATATCCGGCATGTAGGATTCGGGAATCAAAGCGGGAATATTGATATTAATTTCCGGTTCTAGACGTTCTTGAATTTTCTCGCCTTTCAAGGCGGCCATTGAGTTTTCCATCAATTGGAGAAACATGTCATACCCCACGGCGGCAATATGACCCGATTGTGAAGCACCTAAAATCGTTCCGCCGCCTCTGATCTTTAAATCGCTCATGGCGATTTGAAAGCCCGATCCGAGATCGCTGTGCTCCATTAAAACCTTCAGGCGCTTTTGAGCATCTTTTCCCAGTGTACTTTCCTTTGGGATAAACAGATATGCATAGGCCTGTTCATCCAGACGTCCGACCCTGCCGCGCAGCTGGTAAATCTGGGCAAGCCCGAATCGATCCGCCCGGTTGATCAGAATGGTATTGGCGGAAGAAATATCGAGTCCTGATTCTATGATCGTGGTGCAAAGAAGCAGGTCTATTTCTCTGTTCACGAACCGCAGCATGGTCAGCTCCAGCGCCTCTTCGTCCATGCGGCCGTGGGCCACATCGAGTCTGACTTGGGGCCTGCCCGCTTCTGTCGAGCTCTTGTTGTATGGCATTGGAAATGACGGCGTCATTAAACTCACAAATAGAGGTGACAATAGACTTTCGATGCTCGGGCGGTGTTGAGATGATGCTGATATCCCGTACTCCCATCAAAGACATGTGAAGTGTTCTGGGTATCGGGGTGGCGGTTAATGCAAGGACGTCGACCGTCCGCTTAAAGTTTTTCAGCTTCTCCTTATGCTTGACTCCGAAGCGCTGTTCCTCATCAAGAACCAAAAGCCCCAAATCTTTGAACACTACATCTTTTTGTATCAGCCGGTGAGTTCCAATAACGATATCGACCTTTCCGGTTTTAAGATCATTTATGATTTTGCGCTGTTCCCGTAGTGAACGAAATCTGCTCAAGCATGCAATGTTTATGGGGTATCCGTCATAACGTTCTTTAAATGTTGAAAAATGCTGTTCTGCGAGAACCGTTGTCGGCACGAGTACGGCAACCTGTTTGCCGTCATTAACGCACAACAGCGAAGCCCGCAGGGCGACTTCTGTTTTTCCGTATCCAACGTCGCCGCATACCAGTCTGTCCATTGGGGTCTGCGACTTCATATCATCGAGAACATCCTCTATGGCCTTTTGCTGGTCTGCGGTTTCTTCATAGGGGAAACCCAATTCAAAATTCTTCAAGTCACTGTCAAGGTCCGTAAAGGAATGGCCTTTTCTGACTTTGCGCTCAGCGTAGAGTTTTAAAAGTTCTCCGGCAATTTTCTCCGTCGATCTTTTGACCCTTTCCTTAACCCTTTCCCATGATTTACCGCCCATCTTATCGAGAACCGGCTCAATTCCGTCTATGCCCATATATTTTTGAACCATGTTCATGCGATCTACGGGCAAATAGAGCTTGTCTTCATCTTTATAAACAATAAGAAGAAAATCATTGCTCGATCCGTTCAATGTCAGTTCAACCAAACCATCATATCGTCCGATGCCATGGTCAACGTGAACCACAAGATCTCCTTTTTTCAAATCTTCATATGCGAGAAGTTGAGTTCGAACTTTAGACTCCGGTGCGAATTTAGCGCGACGCTTGGATCCAAATATCTCATCTTCCGTAATGATCGCCAACGATTCGTCCGGCCACACAAATCCCGAAGAAATCCTGCCCAGGCAGATGAATGCCTGGCCTTTGTGATGACCCTCGGAAAAACTTTCAATCGTCTTTAAGTTTAGGCCATACGGGGTCAGTAGCGAAAGCAATCGTTTGCCCTGGGCTCGGGATCTGCAGACGATAAACGTATTAAAACCGGACCGCCGTTGGCGATTGATCCAGTTCGCCAGGGGTGAAAAAAGATCCTTCTCTCGGCGATGCTTCAGCCCAAGTGTGATATCGACATTATCTTCCACCGAGAAATGAATCTGTTCACATAATCTGCGGTCCGGCATGATTTCATTGGATACATGAAGCTTTTTGACTGCAAGCGCCTTTTTTTGCCCCAATATCTCTTTTGCATCCTTCCATGACAGGTAAAGGCGCTCAGGTTCGACACAGAGACGGGACTCCTTTTGCACGGTTTCAAAACTTTTGGTTGCCTGACGCAAGGTTTGGTCCGCAGCCTTTTCCAGTTCAGCCGGTTCCATAAGAATAAAAATCGCGTTTTCAGGCACATAGTTAAAAAACGAATCCGGATCGGAGTAAATCAGAGGAATCATACTGTCCATGCCGGAAAACACACCGAATTTTCTGATTCGATGAATCAGTGCCCTGACCCGGGTGACAGGCATTTCCAGTCTTGATGCCTGTGTTCTGATTCGGTTGATGATCTGGTTCAGGTCGGATGATCTGAAAATGGTTTCTCCGGCCGGCAGTATGACCGCTTCGGAAATGTTTTTGATTGTTCTTTGCGACACCGCCGAAAAGAATCTTAGAGATTCAACGGTATCGCCAAAAAGTTCCATCCGGATCGGATCGGGATAGAACGATGAAAATATGTCTAATATGCCGCCTCTAACACAGAAATCTCCGGGTTCCGGAATCCTTCTCCGAGGCTTGCCTTTTGATCATGCTTTCAGTCAGGTCGCCCAGGGGAATGAGAGCGCCTTTTTGGGTATAATTTTCTGAATCAGTGCCGATACGGTCGTCACCACCAAGGGAGGTTCATCATTGACAACCAGTTGATACAGCGCCCGGATCCGTTTGGCTGCTGTTTCATTGTGATATGAAAAAGACTTAAATGGTGTAATATTATATGATGGGAAATATATGAGCGGCGAACCGGGTTTTTTTATAAAAAATTCCAGATCTTCAAAGCATGCTTCCGCTTCCTTGGATGAAGGGGCGATGACAATAACCGGCACCCGGTGCCGCATATGGATCTGGTTGATAAAATAGGATCGTTCCGCTCCGGACAATCCTGTAAAAAAGATAATTTTCAATTACGCCGGCGTAGCTCAGTTGGTAGAGCAGCTGATTCGTAATCAGCAGGTAGGCGGTTCGAATCCGCCCGTCGGCTCCATTTTTTAGGGGTTTTCGATAGTTATCCTGAAAACCCTTTTTATTTCTTGCAGATAACAATAGATGTTTCTTCAAATCGCGACAACCTTAATGATCGTAAACAAAATAGGAATCATTTTTAATCACACAAGTATCGCACCCTCAATTTTCGGCAAAGATAGTAGGGTATAACCCAATTCGTATCACAGTGCAACCGACGTTTATGTTCCGACAGTCACGCTTTAATTAAACGTCTTGGAGATTCTACAACATGTAGAGATTGTTATAAAATAATAAAAATACCTTTTTTCACTGCCACGTGGAATGGTGGAATGATGGAATATTGGGTAGCAAAATGGAACAAGTCTTATTATAAAAACAAAAAAATTTCTTTAAACCCAATATTCCAATTGCGAATTCGAGTTCTAATATAAGGAGATATCGTGAGTTATAAAATAGGATTTGCGGGAACCGACGGAAGAACGCTTCTCAGTGCTCTGGTGACCTCTACGGCGACAAGCGAACATGGCCGGAACGACTTTCAGGGAGTGGTTGTTCGAGGAATGCCGGCCATGCAGCCATTCGCCAACACGATGGGATGGCCGGTTGATTTCATCCCGACATCAGACAACTCTAAAAGTGGTTACGCCACGGCAATTAC
>JARRRC010000211.1:0-4751 GCA_037381105.1 Desulfobacterales bacterium | reverse complement strand
ATACCTTTCTCGACGGATGCCGGAAGAAGGTGGTGTGTTTTTGCAGGGTGAAAGTGAAGTTGCCGTGGGATACATGCTCTTTGGCGCCGCCGGATGCGGGGAAAGGGTTTTTACCACATCGTCAAGCCCGGGGATCAGCCTGATGAGCGAGGCCATCAGTTATATCTCGTCTGCCGAGCTGCCGGTGGTTTTTGTCAATATTGTCCGCGGAGGCCCGGGATTGGGCGGTATCTTGCCGTCCCAGGCAGATTATTTTCAGGCGACAAAAGGCGGCGGACATGGAGATTACCGGTTGCTTGTCATGGCACCCGCAAGCGTACAGGAAGCCGTGGACATGGTCATGACGGCATTTCCTTTGGCGGAGAAATATCGGAACCCGGTCATGATACTAGGAGACGGATTGATCGGTCAAATGATGGAACCCGTTGAATTTTCGGATCGCCTGAAATCAGAACCCAGCAATAAGGATAGCTGGGCCACAAACGGCATGGACACTCGTAAAAGCAACAATCGCAACCTGGTCAAGTCCCTGTTTTTAGATGCCGGGCAATTGGAAGAACACAATTTGATCTTAAAATCCAAATACGACCGGATGAAGCAGGAAGAAGTCCGTTATGAGCCGTATAACATGGATTCGGACTATCGCGTACTGATTGTCAGCTACGGCACGATGAGCCGGGTGTGCAAGACCGCTATCGACAATATGAAAGCTAAAGGTTTTGAAGCGGGCATGATCCGTCCACAGACCCTTTTCCCCTTTCCGATACATCCCATAAGACAGGCGGCCTCAAAAGACGGCTGCAAGGCTGTAATCAGTTTCGAACTAAGCATGGGACAAATGGTCGAAGATGTGGAAAGAAGCGTTCAGGGGAAATGCCCGGTTTACTGGCACGGGAAAGCCGGCGGAGAAATACCCACTCCTGAAGAAGTTGAGGCGTTTTGCAAAAGTCTCATTTAATGATCAGCGACAAATTCATCCTATAAGGAGACAGTATCATGGCAAAAACATATAAAAAACCCGAGGCGCTGGCCGATCAGCCGACCCATTACTGTCCGGGTTGTACCCACGGCATTATTCATCGATTAGCGGCCGAAGTGATCGATGAACTGGGAATTCGAGGCCGGACGGTTGGCATTGCACCAGTCGGGTGTGCTGTTTTAGCCTATAATTATTTTACTTTCGATTTTCAGGAAGCGGCCCATGGCCGCGCACCGGCCATGGCCACCGGTATTAAAAGAGTGCGGCCGGATCTATTTGTTTTTACCTACCAGGGCGATGGCGACCTGGCAAGTATTGGAATGGGAGAAATCATCCATGCCGCCAACAGGGGAGAAAAGTTTACCACATTATTTGTAAACAATACGGTTTATGGGAAGACCGGCGTACAGATGGCGCCGACGACATTGCCGGGCCAGCGCACCACCACCTCTCCTTCAGGGCGGAATGTTGAGGATGTCGGCATGCCTGTCAAGATCGCCGAATTGATTTCAGCTCTTCAAACTCCTGCCTATATCACTCGGCAAACGGTGCTGAAACCGAAATATATTGTCAGGGCCAAAAAAGCGATAAAAAGGGCTTTCCAGTACCAAATGGAGGGGCGGTGTTTCAGCCTGGTGGAGTTCGTAAGCACCTGCCCGACCAACTGGGGAATGACACCGCTGGAGGCGATTCAGTGGGCTGAAGAAAATATGCTGCCCTATTACCCATTGGGGGAATTTAAAACCCCCGATTGATATGAGGAGGACTGGATGCAACGTGAAGTCATGTTTGCCGGTTTTGGCGGGCAGGGTATTCTGTTGATCGGAAATATACTTGCTCACACCGCGATGGAAGAAGGTTCTGAAGTGGCCTGGGTTCCGTCATATGGCCCGGAGATGAGAGGCGGAACCGCCTACTGCCTGGTGGTCATCAGTGACAGGCCCATCGGTTCTCCAATTATCAGGAATCCCATGCATCTTGTTGCCATGAATCGTCCTTCTTTGGAAAAATTTGCGCCGGTGATAAAGCCGAACGGGATTGTAGTGATCAACAGTTCATTAATTTCCGTCTCCTCGGGCCGTGATGATGTTGATGAACTTCTGGTCCCGGCAAATGATATTGCCAGAGACCTGGGGAGTACCAAAGTGGCCAATATCGTGGCCCTGGGGGCTTTTGTCGCCCGCAGCAAAATTGTCGATTTCGAGTGTATGCGGCAGTGCGTAAAAGAGCAGTTTGCTTCGAGAGAAAAGCTTATTCCAATTAATATGGCGGCCTTGGATGCGGGCCAAAAGGCTGCGGTCCCGGATATTTCATGAAAAATTTTTAGAAGGCTTTTATTCTTAATGAAAGTATCTGTTCCGGATTACATTTTATCCATAAAACCGTATTCTCCCGGAAAGCCTTTAGAAGAACTCGAAAGGGAATATGGCATTGGCGATTCCATAAAGCTTGCTTCCAATGAAAATCCTTTAGGACCGTCGCCGATGGCCCTTGAAGCGATTAGACGGGCGATGCCTAAACTGAATCGCTATCCGGATGGAAGCGGACATGATCTGATTCGAAAGATATCGGAACACATCGGCGTTTCGCCCCGGCACATCGTTTTGGGCAACGGTTCGGATGAAATTATCGCCATGCTGGCCTTTGCCATCCTTCAACCGGGGGATGAAGCCATATTGCCGGATCCTTCTTTTCTCATGTATGACATCATGGTTCGTGGGGCCGGCGCAATACCGGTATCTGTTCCCTTAACATCCTTTTCCATCGATCTTAAACGTATCAAGGAGAGGATAACGCCGAAGACTCGAATAATCTTTTTATGCAATCCCAACAACCCGACGGGGACCATTATCACTAAAAAAGATTTTGAACGGTTTCTACAAGGGATTCCCGGTGAGATCATTGTCGTGGTGGACGAGGCATATATCGAATTCGTTCGGGATCAAAATTGTGCCAAGAGTCTGGAATACATGGATAACATAACGTCGCTGGTAACCCTTCGAACCTTTTCCAAAGCCTATGGTTTGGCCGGACTTCGTATTGGATACGGTGTGATGTCGGCGGCAATTGCCGATATTTTAAACAGGATAAGGCTCCCGTTTAACGCCAGTTCACTGGCTCAAGTCGGCGCCGGCGCAGCACTCGAAGACAAAAATTTCCTTGAGAAGGTTATTTCCGTAATACATGAAGGTCTTGATTTTCTGTATGACGCCCTTGACCGTTTGGGGATAAAATATTTTCCGACCCAGGCCAATTTTTTTCTGATCGATGTTCGTAAAGACGCTGATAAGATTTATGAAAATATGCTAAAGCAAGGGGTTATTGTCAGATCCATGAAATCATATGGCTACCCCAATTATATCCGGGTCAATGTGGGAATTCACGAAGAAAATGTTCGGTTTTTGAAGGCCCTTGAAAAAAGTATGGCCTAAGTAGAAAATTCGCAATACAGAGGCTACCATTGATAAATTGCCGAAGGGGATTTGCTTAGCTGAAAGTTGGTTGAGTGATTGAAATCCCAAATATTAAATTCCAAATACCAAACAAATTCCAATGCTCAAAATTCAAACAATGTTTCGCGCTGAAAGGTTTTGGTCATTAAATATTGAAATTTGAGATTTATTTGTAATTTGGTGCTTGTAATTTGTGATTTTATACAAAAGAATCGAAGACAGGGCCATATATTTTTCCTCGTTTATTGGGGGGACAGGTAAAGATCGAGGCTCAGTTTTGAAACCCTATCATACTGATGAAACGACTGATAATCACCATCGACGGCCCTTCGGGGGCGGGCAAAACAACGGCAAGCCGAATGCTGGCCGATCGCCTCGGCTACAGATATATCGACACCGGAGCCCTTTACCGGGGTGTGGCCCTGGCAGTCATATCCTCGGGCCTGAATCCCGATGATGATGACGGGCTTCTTACGTTGTTCAAGACGCTGAAAATGACTTTTGTGGCGGGTGAAACAGGATTGAGTCTTTTATTGAATGAATCGGATATTACCGATCGAATTCGAACCCCTGAAATTTCCATGGTGGCTTCGGCTGTTTCCGCAAGACCCGTGGTGAGGAACTTTCTTTTGAATTTGCAAAGGGAATTGGGTCGGGATAAAAATGTTGTCTTTGAAGGGCGCGATATGGGAACCGTTGTATTCCCGGATGCGGATGTGAAATTTTTCCTGGATGCATCCCTGAGCACCCGGGCAAAAAGACGATTTAAAGAATTATCGTCGACAACGCCTCAGTCTTTGGATGTGGTTGAAAGGGATATGCGGCGCAGAGACAAAAATGACAGCACCCGGGATTTAGCGCCTTTGAAGCCGGCTGAAGACGCCATTCGAATTGACTCCACCGATCTTGACATCGAGGAGGTGGTCGACAGAATGATCGCAGTTGTTAAGACCATGTCCTGATTGAACAACTTCGTTTTTGCTTTTCTTGCCTTACCTTCCGTCATTCCTGCAGGAAACAAGCGGACCTGTTTTGAGTATTTTATTTAAAATAATCATTGTTTTTTGTAAATGACTCTGGTAGCTAAAAGATTTATGCTATGCCGAAAAGGTAATAGCGAAACTAAAACGTGGTTAGGGGGTATTGTATTTAATGGAAACTTTTGAAACAAACGATTCAAACAAAAATTTAACGGACGAGACATCCGCTGACCGGTCGGATGCGGAAGACATGCAGGAACAGGAAGGTTTGAAGACAGAACCATCGGTCAAGGAAGCATCCGGCATTGAGGATCAAGAACCGATTGAGGATTCGGGGGG
>JARRRC010000210.1:0-5616 GCA_037381105.1 Desulfobacterales bacterium | reverse complement strand
TCCGGACCTCGATCCTCTCGGTGCCGGATATCATATTATACAATCCAAGATTGCCATCGGCTCAGGCATGATTTCCGGTAAAGGATTTTTACAAGGGACTCAAAACGCGCTCTCCTTTTTACCTGAACAACATACGGATTTTATTTTTTCCGTTTTAGCCGAAGAATGGGGATTTATCGGTGCTTTTATCCTGTTATGCTTATTTTTAATTTTGATCATCTGGGGGTTGAACATTGCGTATCGATGTCGAGATCCCTTTGGCACCATAATCTCCGTCGGTGTTACGGCAATGATCTTCTGGCAGGTTTTTATCAACATCGCCATGACAATGGGCTTGATGCCGATTGTCGGTGTGACGCTGCCGTTTATCAGTTATGGTGGTTCATCGGTACTTACCATAATGATTTGTGTCGGCCTTTTGATGAACGTGAGCATGCGGCGTTTTCCCGGGGAATAACTTCAAATACCTTTTTAACGATTTTAAGACCTCATCAAGCCTATAATTCCGGTATTCCACTCGTCCAAATTGAGGCGAAGCGCTCTAAATACGATTCTGGTATTTTTAACTCGGAGGAATATATGACAAAAACAAAAACATCCGACGCTTTAACCCTGTTGCTTGGGCCGTGCACCGCCATTGAAGGAACCATCGAGTTTAAAGATACGGTCAGGTTGGAAGGGAATGTCAACGGGAAAATTTCAAGTGCCGACGGTACGGTGATCATTGGAGAGACGGCAGAAGTCCATGGAGAGATAATGGTTAGCGTTGCCATCATAAGAGGGAGGGTTAACGGTAAAATTGATGCTCGAAAGAGGATAGAAGTCTATCCACCGGGGCGTATCGAGGGAGATATACGATCTCCTGCGGTTTTGATTAAATCCGGTGTTATATTTAATGGAAAATGTTCCATGAAAGCATGAAGATTTCAATCTTACTTGGAAATAACATGGAAATCTGTTTTGTTGTTAAAAGCCGGTCGAAAATTAAAAAAACCTTTGACAACCTTAATGGCTGATGTTATAGACCGCCGAGTTAAAAACATAAGCGGGCTGAATTCTATTTAAAAAAATTATTAAAAAGTTAGGGTTGCAGGTTTTTGCGATGGAGGATATTTATATGAAAATTTCCGGTCTAAACCTGAGACATTTTGCCGTTTTAATACTGCTTCAGGCAGCATTGTTTGTATTGTTTGCAGGAATTGCTTTTGGATCTGGCGCTTCAATATCGGTTATTCCGGATGTGTCGCTTTTTGTCCAAATCGCCAATTTCCTCATTATCATATGGCTGTTGAATATCATTTTATATAAACCGATTCGGAACATACTCATTCAGAGAAAGGAAAAAATTACAAATATGGAGCAGAATATTGAAAAACTGAATGAGGATGCGGCGGAAAAAGACGAGGCTTATCTTTCAAGCATAAAAGATGCCAGAGCGAGAGGGTTGAATGAAAAAGATGCCTTGTTAAAAGAGGGAGCAGAGGAAGAAAAAAGAATTATAGAACAGATCAACCAAAAGGCGCAGGCAAATCTTGCGGAGGTCCGCGAAAAGATTATAAAGGATGCTCAAAATGTTCGAGAATCTTTAAATAAAGAGATCAATACATTTGCGAATGCCATAAGTGAAAAAATTTTGGGGAGGGCTGTTTAATGAATCAGAATGGTGAAAAATGCCCTAACAATAATTTAAAGCGACTGATGAAAAGAAAAGGATCGATCCTGCTGGTGGTCATGACGATGCTTTTTTTGTGCTTTGCCGGGATATCTGCGGCTTCAACGGAACATGAAAGCGGATCCAAGGGATGGGTGGCCACCGATACATATAAGTTGATGAATTTTGGCGTCTTGGCCATTGGTCTTTTTCTTCTTTTAAAAAAGCCGGCATCCCAGGCATTAAATTCCAGGATTAAGGGGATCAGAGATCAACTCGACGAGCTTGAAGAAAAGAAAAAAGCGGCGGAGATGCAATTGGCGGAATACAATGAAAAATTCGCCAATCTGGAACAAGAAGCGGAAAAACTTATAGAAGATTATATTCGGCAGGGGAATGAAGCCAAGGCGAGAATTATAGAAGAAGCCAAGCAGGCGGCTGAAAAATTGGAAGAACAAGCCCGTCGTAATATTGAACATGAGTTCAAAAGGGCGAAATTAGAGCTGCAGCAAGAGATACTGGAAAAGGCGCTGCAAGAATCAGAAAAGATTATAAAAAGCAAAATTACGGTCAAAGACCAGGAAAAGCTGGTGGATGAATATTTAGATAAGGTGGTGGCATCGTGAAAAATCTAACCATTGCACGGCGATATGCCAAGGCACTTTTGATTATCGGGAAAGAGGACGGCCAAGCGGAGACCTACGGGAAAGAACTCGATGAATTCGCCAAAATGATATCCAAAGAAAAAGAGCTTGCACAGGCGATTGTCAATCCACTTTATGGTGCCTCGGGCCGTAAGAAAGTCTTGGAGACGGTTGTTGGCAAAGTCGGTGCTTCCAAGGTCGTTTCGTCTTTTCTATTGTTGTTGTTTGACAAGGGGCGCTTTGAATTTTTAAGTGACATCAACGACTTTTATCAGAAGCTGGCAGATGAGCTTAAAGGCGTTTTGCGAGCCAGCCTGGTCTCGGCTTCAGAACTCTCATCCGAGACCGTTGAAAAGATCCGTACAACTCTGTCCAAAAGGACAGGTAAGGATATTATCCTTCAGGTGGAGCAGGATCCCGGTTTGATCGGCGGGATTGTTTCAAGGATAGGAGATCTGGTTCTGGACGGTAGTATAAAATCACAATTACTCAACATGAGAGAATCATTAAAAAGGGGTGAGAGCATATAATGGAACTAAAAGCTGAAGAAATAAGTCAGATTATTAAAGAACAGATTACGGATTACGACAAGAAAGTAGAGTTGAGCGAGACCGGGACGGTTTTGTCCGTGGGTGACGGTATTGCCAGGGTTTACGGCTTAGAGCAGGTCATGGCGCTGGAACTCGTTGAATTTCCCGGGGGCATTCTGGGTCTTGTGCTGAACCTCGAAGAGGATAACGTGGGTGTCGCCATTATGGGCGAAGACATCCATATCAAGGAAGGGGATATCGTTAAGCGCACCGGAAGAATCGCTCAGGTTCCCGTCGGCGAACCCGTTGTCGGCCGCGTTGTTTCTGCGGTGGGCGAGCCGCTGGACGGCAAAGGACCCATAGAGGCAAAGGAGTTTAGAAGGGTTGAGATGGTTGCACCGGGAGTTATCGCAAGAAAGAGTGTTCACGAACCGTGTTATACCGGTTTAAAGGCCATCGATGCCATGACGCCGGTTGGACGGGGTCAGCGTGAATTGATTATCGGCGACCGTCAGATCGGTAAAACCGCTGTTGCCGTCGATGCCATTCTCGCTCAAAAGGAGACGGACATTTATTGTATTTATGTGGCGTGCGGTCAGAAACAATCGACGGTTGCCCAGGTTCATGCGATATTGGAAAAATACGGCGCCATGGAATATACAACGATTGTTTCCGCCTGCGCCAGTGACCCGGCGACGCTGCAGTATATTGCACCGTATGCCGGTTGCGCCATGGGAGAATATTTTAGGGACAACAAACAGCATGCTTTGATCATATATGACGATCTGTCCAAACAGGCCGCGGCGTACCGCCAGGTTTCCCTTCTTTTGAGACGGCCTCCGGGACGGGAAGCTTATCCGGGCGACATTTTCTACAACCACTCTCGTCTGCTTGAACGGGCTGCAAAGCTGAACGATGAACTCGGCGCAGGTTCTTTGACCGCTCTTCCGATTATCGAAACCCAGGCCGGTGACGTTTCCGCCTATATCCCCACCAATGTTATTTCAATTACCGACGGACAGATATATCTTGAGCCCGGCCTCTTTTTTGCCGGTGTTCGACCGTCGATCAACGTGGGGCTTTCTGTTTCACGCGTCGGCGGCTCTGCACAGGTGAAGGCCATGAAACAGGTGGCCGGAACGCTGCGGCTGGATATGGCCCAATATCGGGAGCTTGAAGCGTTTGCAGCTTTTGGAAGCGATCTCGACAAAGCCACACAGCGGCAGTTGACCCGGGGGGAACGGCTGGTGGAGATTTTAAAACAACCCCAGTTTCAGCCGTTGTCCATGGAAAAACAGGTGTCGATCCTTTTTGCCGGGACAAAGGGATTTTTGGATAAATATCCGGTGGGTGTGCTGGCCAAGTACGAGGCGGGACTGTATTCTTTTCTTGAAGACAAATATCCGCAGATTCTTGAAGGCTTAAAAGAAAAGCAAGCGTTCACCGAAGACATAGATAAACAGATGACCGAAGCCCTGACGGCATATGACGCCGAATTCCAGGACACCATCAAATAGCTGGGTTTTGCGTGGATAATCGGGTGAAAGATTGACAAACAATCTCAAACAAATCGTGCGATAAGGGTTAAAGTCTATGGCGACATTAAAGGATGTTAAAACAAAAATATCAGCAGTTAAAAAAACTCAGCAGATCACAAAAGCCATGAACATGGTTGCGGCGTCAAAGCTGCGCGGTGCTCAGGTAAGTATGGAGGGATTTCGTCCCTATTCCGCTAAATTTGCCGAGGTTTTGGGGAGCCTTGCCGAAAAAGCCGGAGAGGAAACCAACCCCTTGCTGGAAGTTCGTGAAGAAGTGGAAAAAGTACATATTGTTCTATGTGGTATTTACCAATTTCGGCAAAAAGGGTCGCGATTGGTGCCGGAAAAATAACTTTGAAATTGTCAGCGAGCACATCGGAGTTGTTGGTGCCAGGTTCGGATTTAATGTGGCCGCCACCAGCGGGCAGAAATTGATCCAGGGTTTTTTAGACAAGACGTATGATGAGGTTCACCTCGTTTATTCTGAATTTTTGAGCATGGCCAGGCAGGTTCCGGTAATCAAACAGTTGCTGCCGATACTCCCCATAGTGCCCGCTGAGAAAGAGGGCGAAATAGAAGAAACTTCGTATCTTGCCGAGCATATTTGTGAACCTTCACCCCAGGAGTTGCTGGGTGAGTTGCTTCCGAAGAACGTTTATGTGCAGTTGTACAGTGCCTTGCTGGAAACATCCACCAGTGAGCACGCCGCCAGAATGGCTGCCATGGATAATGCCACCAAGGCCTGTAAAGATATGATTGAAAACCTTACGCTGTTATATAATAAGGCTCGACAGGCAGCGATTACTGCGGAGTTGATGGATATCGTCGGTGGTGCCGAAGCGCTTAAAGGCTAAATAATAAAATAAAATACCGCATGTTAACAGGAGGTCTTTAGATGGGAGAAAATATAGGAAAGATTACGCAGGTTATGGGGCCTGTCGTCGACGTGGAATTTGAGCAGGGAAATCTGCCGTCCATTTATACGGCACTGGCGATTACAAACCCTGCCATCAACGATGAGCCGGACAACCTGATCGTGGAGGTTGCACAGCACCTGGGTGACAATGTGGTTCGCACCATCGCCATGGATGTCACCGACGGTCTGGTTCGAGGGCAGAAAGTCAAAGATACCGGCAATGACATCATGATGCCGGTGGGCGAAGCCGGTCTGGGACGGGTTCTTAACGTCGTGGGACGACCGGTGGACGGCCTCGGACCGGTGAGTCAGGAAAAAATGATGCCGATACACCGTG
>JARRRC010000209.1:4781-7548 GCA_037381105.1 Desulfobacterales bacterium | reverse complement strand
TTCTCTCCTATCACCATTGCACGGTGGTGTGTGAAACCGAAGATAGAACTTACTCTAAAAAAACATCTATTATGGAAGGCCTTTCTACAATTTTCGGTGTGATCATGGCCACCAGCGATTGTCCGGTTATGGATTTTTTAAAACCCATGGCGCGATTTCATCTTCCCTTTTCCACTGTTGAAGAAACAACCGTACGCACCGCGTCCATGTATCTGCTGAGCCGTTATTTCAGGTATAAAGACCAAAGGGATATAAAGATTGACTTTAAAACACTGGAAGACCATTATGGTCACGTGAAACTCGTCAATGAGGGAATTATAAAACGCATCAGCAGCGTCAGCAAACAGGACGCCGATAAAAACGCCATTGTTACACTCCATTCGATCTCTTTGTTTTTGTCCATGGAAATTGATTACAGTTTAAGCACTTTGGAATATCTTTTCACAAACCCCTGTAGGAAGGAGTAACGCTTTGACAAGAATAGAAAGAAGAAAACATCCGTTATGTCTGCATGGATAACAACGGCAATCGGGTAAAGGAAGGGGTGGGTCGAGCGGTTAATATCAGTCAGGGGGGGATTCTTATAGAAACACATCACTCCTTTGAATGGCAAGATATCCTGCTGTTGGGCATCGATATTGAAGGCAATTCGAACTGCATTAAGGGCAAAGTTGTTTATTGCAATTCCGCTGATTCCGGACGGTTTCGAACAGGGATCGAATTCCTTGAAGTCAATGAAAAAATCCTGGCATTTGTGATACATCTGTTAAAAACCCATCTGTAAGTCAAACCAGGATCATTGGGATGGTTGGGATCGTTTAGATCGTTAGGATCGTTTTATTTGCTAAATTAGTTCGATTGGTTGAATCGTTGATTGGCATAGGGCATAGGGCTTTCAGCTTTGAGCCGTGCGCCTTGTGCCTTTCGCCTTGATCCTTGATCTCCTTTTGCCTCTTTCCTATTTCCTTCTTAATCCAAGGCATCTTTAATCCTGGCCATTGCCTTCTCAACGTTTTCATAGCTGTTAAAAGCGCTGATGCGGATAAATCCCTCTCCGCATCTGCCAAACCCGGGTCCCGGAGTTGTGACTACGCCGGCTTTTTTAAGGAGCAAATCAAAGAACTCCCAGGCATCCCTTTTGCAGTTGACCCAAATATAAGGTGAATTTTCACCTCCCACCAACTCAAATCCAAGGGAGGCCGTCTCTTTACGAATCAAAGCGGCATTTTTCAGGTAATAATCAATCATTTCGGCAATCTGAATTTTTCCTTCATCACTGTATGCCGCCTCTGCTGCCCTTTGAATCGGATAGGACACCCCGTTGAACTTGGTCGATTGCCGGCGGTTCCACAAGTCGTGCAAAGCATGCGGCCGTCCCCTGCCGTCATAGGCCATACAAGTTTTAGGGACCACTGTATAGGCGCACCGGGTCCCGGTAAAACCTGCGGTTTTCGAAAAGCTTTTAAACTCGACGGCCACTTCTCGTGCACCTTCTATTTCAAAAATAGAACGGGGAAGATCCGGTTCTCGAATAAAGGCTTCATATGCCGCATCATAAAGAATCAGCGATTTTTGTTCACGGGCAAATTCAACCCATTCCTTCAAATGTTCTCTGGATATGGTTGCGCCGGTAGGGTTGTTTGGAAAACACAGATAGATCAGATCAACGGGCGTTTCGGGAAGAGACGGAATAAAATTGTTTTCGGGCAGGCTTTCCAGATAATTGATTTGGTTATATCTTCCGTTATTGAAATCTCCGGTACGCCCGGCCATGACATTTGTATCCAGATAAACCGGATACACAGGGTCTGGAATCGCCAAGCGAATATCCGTTGCAAAAAGTTCTTGAATATTGCCGGTATCGCATTTGGCGCCATCACTGACAAAAATCTCATCTTTATCGATATCCGCCCCCAATGATTGATAATCGTTAACAGCGATTTTTTCCCTTAAAAATTCATACCCTTGTTCCGGGCCGTATCCGCGGAAAGTAGTGTCCGAAGCCATTTCCTGAACACCTTTTTGGAATGCACGAATACATGCCGGCGGCAGCGGTAAGGTAACGTCCCCGACTCCCAGCCTTAAAATCTCTGCATCCGGATGCACACTTTGAAATGCGGACACACGCTTGCCAATTTCAACAAACAAATAGGAAGATTGGAGTTTAAGATAGTTTTCATTGATTCGGATCATGATTCAACCTCTCATTTCTAACCCGCTTCACAACTTAAAGCATAAATTGAATAACGATCGATAACTATCTTATTTTTTTCTCATTCGATCTTTAATGAAGAAATAAATAAGATACCCTGCGCCGAGCAGGGCGATCAGTTTGAATATCCAAAATTCACCCAATATGTTTTCCATAATCCTCACACTCCCAGTCTACCAGTCTATTAGATTAAAAGACAACGTACAAAAACCAGTGGTTTTTCTTATCATACAGATACTCTCTTTGCAAGTTGCCCGATATCGAAACATGAAAGAGACGCATTTGATTTCGGTGCAACGCAGCCGGGACGTGTTGTTCTTTCTTTGAGGATAGACTCTATTTAGCAAATATGTGAAGATTTGTTAAAAGGGTATTCGTCGGGTCGGAAGGATTTGTAGTTCTTTGGTTGGCACTTTTCCTTAAAGCAATAAATAACAAAAGGACTTATAAGTGTTTAATCTTACTTATAAGTCCTTCATATAATCTTGGAGGCGGCAACCAGATTCGAACTGGTGAATAGCGGTTTTGCAGACCGCTGCCTTACCACTTGGCTAT
>JARRRC010000209.1:0-4763 GCA_037381105.1 Desulfobacterales bacterium | reverse complement strand
AAAAAAATGGAGCGGGAAACGGGATTTGAACCCGCGACTTCGACCTTGGCAAGGTCGCACTCTACCACTGAGTTATTCCCGCTCAATAGTCTAATTTTCATAAAAAGAATTTAATTTTTTGTCAACTAAAAAATTTATTCCTTTAGCAGACTTCTGAACCGGATGAAATAGTCTAAACCCGACCAGACCGTTAACGTCAAAGCTATCCACAAAAATATGATCCCTATGGCATGGAAATCGATAGTAAGATACGGGAAAGGGATCATCAATGGAATAATGGCAGCGATCTGAAATCCGGTTTTGTATTTTCCCAGGGTGGAGGCAGATAGATCTTTGTTCCTTTGTGCAATGATATTCCTTAAACCGGTTACGGCAATCTCTCTCCCGATGATAACGCAAACCATCCATGCCGGAATCCAATCCAAGGATGTGAGCATGATAAATGACGTCGAAACCAGCACCTTATCGGCTATCGGATCCATCACCTTCCCAAAATTAGACACGAGTCCTTTTTGTCTGGCAAAAAAGCCATCCAAAAAATCGGTTATGGCGGCCGCCGTGAAAAATAGCGCAGCGATAAAAGTCGTGATTTTGTTTGGATGCAAAAGTAAAATCACGATGATCGGCGATGCGGCAATCCTGAACAGCGTCAAGCCATTGGGATGGCTCAATATTTTTATATTTTTTATCTGTTCAATGGAAAACATATTTTAATTATATCCCTAATTTGATTAAATTGTAAAGGGTTTAGATCGTTATGTTGGTTTCATTGGTTTTATTGGTTCTATTGGTTGAATTGGCTAATAGTAATTGTGAACTGTGATTGGTGAACTGTGAACTGTAAATAGTTGGTTGTTTATTCAGTATCATTGACGTTCAACGGTTCACCGTTTACTGTTCACCGTTCACACTGTTTCCGACTTCCGACGTCAGACCTCCGACTTCTGACTTCTATCTCTTTCGCCTTAATCCTTGATCCTTTCAGCTTTCAGCTTTCACCTTTTTTGCTCCTTTCCCAATCATCCAAAAATGCCTTGAGACCCTTATCGGTCATTGGATGAGCAGCCAATTTACTTAGAACGCTAAACGGAATCGTGGCAATATCAGCACCCATTAAGGCGGATTCCAGAACATGAAGGGGATTGCGAATACTGGCAACGATGACTTCGGTATCAAAGGCATAGTTGGCGTAAATTTCAACAATCTGTTCAACCAGAAGAAGACCTTCCTGGGATATGTCGTCCAATCGGCCGATGAACGGGCTTACATATGTCGCTCCTGCTTTCGCCGCCATCAGTGCCTGAAGGGGTGAAAAAACCAGCGTTACATTTGTTTTAATCCCCTCTTCTGCAAGTTTTCGAGTCGCTTTTAAGCCGTCTACCAACATTGGGATTTTAACGACAATATTATTGTGAATCTTTGAAAGCCTGCGAGCTTCTTCTACCATGCCTTCTGTATCGGTGCTGACCACTTCCGCACTGATGGGACCGTCGACGATTTCGCATATCTCTTTGATAATTTCTTCAAAATCTCGACCCTCTTTTGCGATCAGGCTGGGGTTGGTGGTCACGCCGTCAACCATCCCCATGCTGTGTGCTTCCTTAATTTCACTGATGTTTGCCGTATCGATAAAAAATTTCATCCAAAAGGCCTCCCGTGTATTTGATTTGAAATCCTTCCAGTCTGTTTTTAGAAAACAGATACCCCCTTCTTCTCTTCCCGCCTTCTGATTTTCTTATTTTCAAAATATTCGTGTTTATTCGTGTTCATCCGTGGTTCGGTTATCGCTTTGCCTTTTTTCCAAATATTTATCTTTGCATTCCTCACTGCAGAAATTTAAATCTTGACCGTCCAAGTTTAAATGTACACCGTCTTTTTTGGAAAAATAGACCCCGCAATAAGGGTCTTTGACCATATCATCATCGATCTCACTCTTTCTTTTGCCAAACATCGTTTTTTGCGAGGAATTCTCTTTAACCATCCAGGATCTCAAAAACCGATAACCCAGGTATATAAGAGCCAATAAAATTAATAATCGCATTGATATTCTACAATCCTTTGGTCATTTTCATCCAAAGCAGTCAACAGCTTGTGCATTTCTTTTTTTAGGACTGGATGAACAATGGACGGATCTATATCACAAATCGGTTTTAATACAAAACGCCTTTTGTGCATTCTGGGATGAGGGATAATCAAACCCGACGAATCCATTATGATATCATCGAACAAAAGGATGTCCAGATCGAGAATCCTCGGGCCGAATCTCACGGTATCATCCATGCGTCCGGCTTCATATTCGATGGATTTAAGTGTTTTTATCAATTGATACGGATTGAGGTCGGTTTTGATTTTGAAAACACAATTGATAAACCAATTCTGATTTCTATAATCTACGGGTTCGGTTTGATAAAACTTCGACCATTCCGTTATTTGTGTATTTTGAAGCTTTGTCAGAGGGATGATGCCGTTTTTACAGTTTAAAAGCTTGTTCCCGATATTGGAACCAGCCCCGATGTATGCGGTATGAATGTTCATTCTTTCCATGCATCTTCCCATAGTTGTGCCTTGTAAATGATGCGGGCGTCTCCCTCGAGATAGATATCATAATATTTGCCTTCATTTTCTTTGTAAAAGATGTTCAGATATCCACCGCTTTGTGTCAGAACATTTATCGGAGATCCTATCTTCATTTTATGAGCCATAACAATGCCGGCAGCTGCGGCTCCCGTACCACAGGCCAATGTTTCATCTTCAACGCCGCGTTCATAGGTTCGGATGGCAATGGTATTGTCTTTTATATGGCAAACGAAATTAACATTGGTGCCGGCGGGCGAAAATCGCTTGTGAAACCGGATCTCTCTTCCCATTTCGATGATATCGAGATCTTCGATCCGCTTCTTTACAATCACGACATGCGGCACCCCGGTATTAATGCTGGAGATGGAAACCGGCCCATGTTTAAGGTCGATGGTAACATCTGTTTTGAGTTCCGACGGATCTGTCATTTTGACCTTAACCCGATCTTCGACAACCCGGGCTTCGACAATGCCCGCCATTGTCTCAAAAGACATCTCCGGTCCGGCAATATTATTCAAATATGCAAAACGCGCCACACAACGGGCCCCGTTTCCACACATCTCTGCGTTGCTGCCGTCGGAATTGAAAAATCGCCACTTGAAATCGGTTTTGTCCGAATTTTCTAAGAGTATAAACCCGTCTGCGCCCACGGCCATTTTTCTGCGACATACTTTGGCAATAAAATTCGGCAGACCATCTTCATCGATCATGTTTTGGCGGTTGTCAATAATGATAAAGTCGTTGCCGCTGCCGCTCATTTTATAAAATTCTATTTTTTTCATCTCACTTACTCTAAAAACGGCGGGATCGTCTCCCCGTTTACCAGATCCATGTAACTCTCCCGCTCTCTGACAACATAAAATCTGTTATCCTTCACCATAACCTCAGCGACTCTTGGTCTGGAACAATAATTGGAAGACATGGTGAAACCATATGCACCGGCGCTCATCACTGCCAGAAGATCACCTTTTTTGACATCGGGAATTTTTCGGTCAAGTGCCAGAAAATCTCCGGATTCACAAATCGGTCCCACAACATCCGCTGTGGTCTGCCGTCTCTTGGTGTTGACAATCGGTTCGATGGCGTGAAATGCGCTGTAAAGCGTGGGCCGCATCAGATCGTTCATACCTGCATCCGCAATGATGAACTCCTTGGCCATGCCCGATTTTCTGAACAGAACCTTGGTTACCAATATTCCGGCGTTTCCGACGATCACCCTTCCGGGCTCCAGAATCAGTTTAAGCCGAGATCCTTTAAGGGACGTCACCATGGCTTTGGCATAGTCTTTAGGATGGGGCGGCGATTCATCGTCATAGGTTATGCCAAGCCCTCCGCCCATATCCAGGAATTTGATTCTATGTCCCATTTTTTCAATCTCATCGATGAGATCTTTCACACTTTCCAGGGCTTCGACAAAAGGTTTAACGTCCGTAATCTGCGATCCGATATGGCAATCAATACCCAACACTTTAACATGCTTGAGTCGGCGGGCTGCGCTGTATCCATGGATGGCTGTTTTTCTATCAATACCAAACTTGTTTTTGTCAAGACCCGTCGAAATATAGGGATGTGTTTTGGGATCCACGTCGGGATTCACCCGAATCGCCACAGGTGCCTTGGTTTTTAAAACGCCGGCCCTTTCATTGATCAATTCAAGTTCTTCAAGGGACTCCACATTAAACATTAAAATACCGGCTTCAAGTGCATAATCGATTTCGTCCACACGCTTGCCCACACCCGAATATACAATCTTGTCCGGAGAAAAACCCGCTTTTAAACCGCGGTACAACTCTCCGCCGGAAACAATATCAAGCCCGCTTCCCAGACTTTGAAACAGTTTTAAAATCGCCTGGTTGGTATTGGCCTTTGCAGAATAACATACAAGTCTGTCCAGTCCCTCAAAGGCGTCATTAAAAATTAGATAATGGCGTTTTAAAGTGGCATGGCTGTATAAATAGAATGGCGTGCCGACACTCTCGGCGATCAATCGGACCGGAACGTCTTCACAGTACAATTCATTGTCTCGGTACGCAAAATGATGCATAAAATATTTGTTCCTTTTTTCTATTTCCTCTTTTCTATATCCGACTTGTCTGATTTTTTCACAGGCGGCTTTGGCGGCCCCTTAACACCGCATGCTGAAAACAAAGGCGCCATCAATATTGCAACGGAACAAAGTAAAACCA
>JARRRC010000208.1:0-4785 GCA_037381105.1 Desulfobacterales bacterium | reverse complement strand
ATCATAAGCTGCTGGATCAATCTGTGGGAGATATTGTCGATACGGCCAATAAAACCGGGGCGAAGGTGGTCGGCCCCATACCGCTTCCGACACGAATCAACAAATATTGTGTTCTGCGATCCCCTCATGTGGACAAAAAATCTCGTGAACAGTTTGAGATCAGGACCCATAAACGGCTTCTGGATATTTTAGAGCCGACTCAGCAAACTGTTGACGCCCTGATGAAATTGGATCTTTCTCCCGGCGTTGATGTGGAGATAAAATTGTAGTTTTACATAGTCGCTTCACTAAAGCGGCAAAGGGATGAAATATATAAGTAATGTGTAATGGATTGATAGGGAAAAAATTGGGAATGACAGGTCTATTCACCCCTGACGGTGAATCTATACCGGTGACGGCCGTACAGGTTGGCCCCTGTGTGGTGACCCAGATCAAAACAATTGACACCGATGGCTATAGTGCGCTTCAGATTGGCTTTGGAGAGAAAAAGGAATCTCGGGTGAATAGGCCATTGAAAGGGCACTTTAAAAAGAGTGGAGAAGCTTGTTTTGCATTTTTGCGTGAGGTGCATGTGAATGATCCCGGAGAATATCAGATCGGCCAGACCATCAGCCTGGATATATTTGATGCCGGAGAACGTATTGATGTAACTGGCACTACCAAAGGAAGGGGTTTTTCCGGCGTCATTAAACGGCATGGATTTCATGGCGGGAAAAAAACCCACGGCAGTCACAGTCATAGAATACCGGGGTCCATCGGCTGCAGCGCATGGCCGTCAAAAGTGCTCAAGGGTAAAAAAATGCCGGGTCAATACGGTAATCGACGGAAGACGGTTCGTAATTTGGAAATCGTCGACATCAGACCGCAAGAAAATATTATTCTGATAAAAGGAGCGGTTCCGGGCTCAAAAAACGGTATTGTTGAAATCAAGAAACCCAAATTTGCCCGAAAATAACCCAATTCGTTTTTCAATATACGAAACAGGCAACGTAAGTTTAAAAATTTAAAATAGTTTTGAGATATTAATACCATGGCTCTTGTAGATGTTCTTAATTGCAAAGCGGAAAAAGTTTCAGAGGTTGAACTCGAAGACAGTATTTTCAATATACCCGTTAAATCAAATGTGTTGCATGAAGTCATCACCATGCAGCTTGCGAATCGACGGGCAGGTTCTGCATCTGTTAAACACCGCAGTGATGTCAAGGGAAGCCGAAGGAAACTTTTCAGACAAAAGGGAACCGGTCGAGCACGGCGTGGCGACGTTAAATCACCGCTTTGACGGGGCGGGGGGTCAGTGTTTGGACCTGATACCAAATCCTATACTTACAAGGTCCCCAAGAAGGTCAAAAAGTTGGCGCTTAAGATGGCATTGAGCAGCAAGTTAAAAGAAGACAATATTATTGTGCTCGATACATTTGAACTCGACCAGATTAAGACCAAAGAGTTTCTGACAGTGATGGGCGCATTAAATACGGGAAATGCGTTGATAATCACCGAAAAAAAGAATAAAAATCTCGAGTTATCTTCCAGGAATGTTCCAAAAGTAAAAGTCTTGAGAGTGGAAGGAATGAATGCCTATGACATTCTAAAATACGAGAGTTTGGTTTTGCTTGAGGCGTCGATTAAGTCCATTGAAGGGAGATTGCTTAAATGATTTCACATGATTTAATTAAACGGCCGGTAATTACCGAAAAGACGAATATTCAAAAAGAGACTTATAATCAAATTACTTTCGAAATCGATCGCAGAGCTAACAGAGTTGAGGTTAAGAGGGCTGTAGAGAATATTTTTAATGTCAGGGTGGCCACCGTCAGGACAATGCAAGTCAAAGGGAAGACCAAACAAAGAGGTCGCATTTTAGGGAAAAAGAGAGATTGGAAGAAAGCGATTGTTAAATTGATGCCCGGCGAACGCATTGATTTTTTTGAAGGTGCATAAAGAGGTAACGAATGGTTGTAAAAAAAGTTAAACCGACATCTGCCGGCAGGCGCGCTCAGTCATACTCCACATTCGATGAGGTGACAAGCACCACTCCGGAAAAAAGTCTCCTAAAGGTGATCAAGAAAAAAGGGGGACGTAATACCTACGGCCGCATTACATGCAGGCACCGGGGGGGCGGCAATAAGCGGCATTACCGAGTGATCGATTTTAAAAGAGACAAGATCGGAATTCCTGCCAGAGTGGCAGCTATTGAATATGACCCCAATCGATCTGCCCGAATTGCGCTTTTAAATTACAGCGATGGTGAGAAACGGTATATACTGGCGCCGGTTAATCTTAATGTGGGCGACACAGTGCTTTCAGGACCGGAAGCGGATATAAAACCCGGCAACTCATTACCCCTGAGCAATATTCCACTGGGAACACATATTCATAACATTGAACTGCGGATTGGAAAAGGCGGCCAGATCGTAAGAAGTGCCGGGACATTTGCACAGTTGATGGCCAAAGAAGATCGCTATGCACTTATAAAGCTTCCATCCGGGGAAGTTCGGATGGTTCTTCTCAAATGCATGGCCACCATCGGGCAGATTGGAAACGTGATTCACGAAAACATATCTTTGGGAAAGGCGGGACGCAAACGATGGCTCGGCAGACGTCCCAAAGTCAGAGGTGTTGCGATGAATCCCGTTGACCATCCGATGGGTGGTGGTGAGGGGAGATCTTCAGGCGGTCGGCATCCATGCAGTCCATGGGGAAAGCCGACAAAAGGCTTTAAAACGCGCAATAAAAGAAAAAATGATCGCTATATTGTTAAAAAGCGTTCTAAAAAATAGCAGGAGAAGTTATGCCACGATCATTGAAAAAAGGTCCGTTTATCGACCAAAAACTGTTAAAAAAAGTGTTTATCGCCCAGGAGACTCGAAGCAACCGGGTGATCAAGACATGGTCCAGAAGATCGACAATTATTCCCGAGATGGTCGGCATCACGCTGGCGGTTCACAATGGAAGAAAGTTCGTTCCGGTATTTATAACAGAAGATATGGTAGGGCATAAACTCGGAGAATTTTCACCGACAAGGACCTATTACGGTCATGCGGCTGATAAGAAATCAAGATTGAAGCGGTAAAAAAACCGGCAGAAAAGGAAATGTTTGTAATGGAAGTAAGAGCTGTAGCAAAATATGTACGCATTTCTCCTCAAAAAGTTCGGAAATTGATTGATGCCGTCAAAGGAAAGCCGGTAGAAGAGGGGCTCGATCTGCTTAAATTCATGCCGCAAAAGGCAGCGTCGATTGTCGAAAAAGCAATCCGGAGTGCGGTAGCCAATGCCGATCAGCATCCTGATATGGATGTCGATTCTTTGGTTATTCAAAATATTACGGCGGATCAGGGACCCACCTTGAAACGTTTCAGAGCAAGAGCACGCGGCAGAGGTACGCGAATATTAAAAAGAACTTCTCATATAACGGTAATTTTATCTGAAGGATAAATTTTTAAAGGGAGGTAAAAGCTTGGGGCAGAAAGTAAATCCTATTGGTTTGAGATTGGGCATTGTTAAAACCTGGGAATCCCGGTGGTATGCCGGAAAGAAATATGCCGATTATATCTTGGAAGATTATAATATCAGAAAGTTTCTAAAAAAGAGACTGTTCCATGCAGGTATTTCCAGAGTTGAAATCGAAAGATCGTCCAAGCGCATCAGGCTTCGCATTTATACATCCAGACCCGGAATAGTCATTGGGAAAAAGGGCGCTGAAATAGCCTTGCTCAAGAAAGAGCTGGAAAAAATTATTTCTCATGAAATCATTATCGATATTCAAGAGGTCAGAAAACCCGAGCTGGATGCCCAGCTTGTAGCCGAAAATGTAGCACTTCAGATCGAACGGAGGGTAGCGTTCCGACGCGCCATGAAGCGTGGCATTTCATCTGCGATGCGGTTCGGCGCCGAAGGCATAAAAATTATTTGTTCAGGCCGGCTGGGCGGCGCCGAGATGGCGAGAACCGAACAGTACAGAGAAGGTCGAATACCACTGCATACGTTAAGAGCGGATATTGACTATGGTTTTGTAGAAGCTCGTACGACATATGGAATTATCGGTATAAAAGTATTTATTTTTAAAGGTGAAATATTAAAAAAAGATAAGGTTGCGGTTGGCGCCTGACACGGCATTCGTTCAACAGCCTGTTTTTAGGTTTTATCAATACAACAGTGCCGTAATGGAGATTCAAAAAAATGCTGAGTCCAAAGAAGGTCAAATTTCGAAAACAGCAAAAAGGCAGAATGAAGGGAATTTCATATCGAGGATGTCATCTCGATCATGGAGAGTTTGGGTTGCAGGCCGTTGGGTGCGGGGCTATCAGTGCAAAACAAATTGAGGCCGCCCGTGTTGCAATGACACGACATGTTAAAAGAGGCGGAAAGATTTGGATTAAAATATTCCCGGACAAGCCGTTTACGAAAAAGCCCGCTGAAGTTAGAATGGGGAAAGGTAAAGGGTCCCCTGAAGGTTGGGTGGCGATTGTTCGGCCCGGAAGGGTCCTCTATGAAATGGAAGGTGTACCCAAAAACGTGGCTAAAGAAGCGCTTCGACTTGCTTCACATAAGCTTTCTGTAAAGACAAGATTCATAGAAAGGGGTGATTCGCAATGAAAGCGAGTGAAATAAAAGATCTGAGCATGGAAGAAATGCTGCGAAAGCTTGGTGATTTAAAAGAGGAATTATTTAACCTGCGTTTTCAACATGAAACCGGCCAGCTCGAAAACCCCCAAAAAATGAAGCAGACCAAACGTGATATCGCCAGAGTTAAAACCATAATAAAGCAATCTCAATTAAATGACGTTG
>JARRRC010000207.1:0-4799 GCA_037381105.1 Desulfobacterales bacterium | reverse complement strand
GCTCTTCCGATCTATTAAAGATGTGGAATTTCTTAAAGTTGCATGAGTCGTATGCTGTAATAATCTTTTAACCAATGACGTTCGTCCGGCCTCGGAACTTATATCACTTTTATCCTGCCCCCCCTATCTCCCAAGGTGACTAGAAGTGTCCATCCATAAATGGTCTTTTTGCCTAATCTCAGCGTTATGCTCAAAAAATAATCCTCGGAATATCAATTATATGCCTGTGGTTATTTTTTTCGCATGCCTCGATCTTAGTCAAATATCCTCATTTCTGGGTGGACACCAAGTAGTTCTTGACTTCATTTCTGATAAATGTTTCTTTTTTCTTGATGAAGTTTTTTACATGTTTACGAAGATGCTTCATTACAGACACCCCCTGAATTGTGACGCCGGTTAAATCCGGATGGTCCCGACAAACAGAGGCGCGGGAAACTTCACTTACATTCGTTTAAAGACAGGCAATGAACGCCCAGACTGACAAACAAACCATTGTTAGCCGCATTATAGACGGTTCCATTACCATCGATTCTGCCGCAGAGATGAAAAGCCTGTTCGAGGCTTTTCCAAATGACCCGTGGCTTCATAGATTCTTTGCCGATCTTTTGAAACGAGACAAATCGTTTTATGCTGCCGCCGATGAATATGGGACAGCCGCCGAGATTTTCATCAAAGCAAATATGACATTGCAGGGTATTGTATCCAAAATTCTTGAATGGCGAATTTTTAAACCGCCCTATCATGAGGCACGGGCATTTTATTCATCCCTTCATGAAGGCAGATCCAAAAACACGGCTGTGCAGGATTTTTTCATCAAAATGACATATCCTGAAATGATAGCATTTATGAGTATGTTGGAGCTTAGGAGTTTTCCGTCAGGTAACATTTTGAAAAGATTTGGCGATGAAGAGAATGATCTTTATTTTGTTGTGTCCGGTGCTCTGGAAGAAACCATTTATCATCGTAGAGATAGGCAGGAAAAGGTTCAAAAGAAATCCATAAGAAACTTGGTTGAAAACGACTTTTTTGGTGAAATTTATCCCTTTGATGAAGAAAGGGTTTCTCAATCAACTATTGAAACAGTCACTCGCGTTGAATTTACAAAAATCTCTAAATCAAGGCTGATGGCGATTTGCAGAAAATATCCTAATGTTAAACGTATTGTTAATAAACTGTATCAGAGCCGCTCGGAATCTGAAGAAGAAGATTTTTCAAGCATCGTCCGTGAAACCGTCAGGCATCAGTTCCCGGCACAAGTAAAAATCAAAATATTCAGTAACGAACCGGGCAAAGCTGCTTTGAACCTCAGCGGTTTCACGGAGAATATTTCTTTAGGCGGCGCCAGTGTTGTTCTGGGTGCGAACTATGAAACCGGTCATTTTGATAACTTGGTCGGAAAAAAAGTTAAGATTCAAATATATTTGGCGATAGCATTTGTTCGTCTCTCTATTTTCGGTACTATTGTCTGGAGTACGGGGGTTTCTCTCGAAGGGGAAAAAACTGAGGTGATCGGCATCCAATTCGCAGGGATGACCGATACAAATCGCAGGTTGTTGCAAAGCTACCATTATGGATCCGAGAGAGAACAGGATCTGATCTGGAGCTTATGGGACTCGCTTTTGGAAAAGCAGCGCTTAACGATAGAGGCGAACGCATCAAACGAGAATAGAATTTGATGCCGGTGTATTGAAACTTTATATCCGAGAATTTCATTCATATCGCAAGAGAAAAACAAAGAATTAAACCCGAAATGAATTTGAATAGTAGACTCTCTCCCGCGACTTTGCCATGGCCTTGAGGACATCCGCGTGAATATCCACATAATCGTAGACTCGCGCCTTCTTTTTACCCGGTGCGGGCCGTAACACACGACCTAAATACTGCAACACACGGCCGCTGAATTTGATGGGAGTTACCAGAAACAGCGGTGACAGATCGCTGCGATCAAACCCCTCTCCAATCAACTGTCCGGTGGCGATTAATACCTTGATCTCTCCCCGATCCAATCGATCCAGCACTTCCCGACGCTCGGCAGCGCTCAGATCGCCAATGAGGAGCCCGGCAGAAATCTTATGCTTAAACCGTAAAATCGACTGCAATGTTTCGCAGTGTTTTTTCCGGTCCGAAAGAACCAGGCAGACCCCGTCGTTATGCTCGACCTCCTTTGCAATATCCGATGCGATCAAGCGGTTTCGCTCGTCGTCCTGGGTCAGCTCCGACATCATCTTGGAATATTCGTTCACCGGGTCATAATAGGGCTTGAATTTTGTCTGCCGGACAATGACCTCGGCAGCCAGCACATCGCCGGTTCGAACCAGTCGGTTCTGATCGATTCTGTAATGCACGTCCCCCAAATGCCAGAAGATAAGCCGGGACAGATTGTCCCTCCGATAAGGGGTTGCAGAAAGCCCCAGCATATACCGGGAATCGAATTCAACCACCGCCTCTGTGAAGGTTCTGCTGGGACACCGGTGGCACTCATCCACCACCAGAAAGCCGACTTGTTTTGAAACCTCCTCCGCACATTTATACAGGGTTTGAACCAAGGCGACGGTCACTTTCTCACCTATATTAATTTTGCCGCCGCCGACAAACCCTACCAAATCCTTTGGAATTCCCAGAAACTTTTCAATGCGTTCCATCCACTGAAATGCCAGATCCTTGGTATGCACCACGATGAGGCAGGGCTGTTTTCTAAAGGCCATAATATAAAGCGCCATCACGGTTTTTCCGCTGCCGGTGGGCGCGCTCAATGTTCCGAAATCCTTTGTCAACATGATGTTGACCGCTTTTTGCTGAAACGGCTTTAACTGACCGTCAAAATGAAAGTCAATGGGTTTTAAGGTCCGGCGCTGATCAAAGACCTCGTATGTTATCCCCTTTTGCCTGCAAAGCAGCAGCAACTGCCGCATATATCCCCTTGGAATCCAGAGGCCGTTGCCTCGAACTTTGTCATAGAACTTAAGCATTTTGGGGGTGCCCCGGTTCCACCGACCCATGCGTTCGTTCTCCATCCATTTGGGATTGGGAAACGTCAGGATCTTCATGAGCCGGATCCGTATTTCCGGAGGAATACTGGAAAGCCTAAGGTTGTTGGTAAGAATAATTTTCAAATCATCTCTCCTTAGCGTTGACTATTGTATCTCCGGTGAATATCATAATTACATTAGGATTGTCCAATTTCATTTATCATTGGGAGAATCGATCATGATCAAACCGATTTATTTGGATTACAATGCCACCACTCCCCATGACCCGGAAGTGATCGAGGCTATGCGGCCGTTTCTGGAAACCGAATTCGGTAACCCTTCCAGCTCTCACTGGTACGGTATCAAACCCAAACAGGCCGTGGAAACTGCCCGCGGACAGGTGGCCGGCATTCTTAACTGCACGCCAACCGAAGTTATCTTTACCAGCGGCGGCACGGAATCGAACAACCACGCTATCCGCGGTGTGGCGCGGCGTTTCAGCGAAAAGGGAAATCATATTATCACCAGTAATTTCGAACATCCGGCAGTGCTCAAAGTTTGTGAATATCTCGAAGCCGATGGGTTTGAAACCACGTATTTGCCGGTCAATGAAGACGGCCTGGTGAATCCCGCCGATGTGGAAAGGGCTCTTCGGCCCACGACCATTCTGATCACCGTCATGCATGCCAACAACGAGATTGGAACGATTCAGCCGATTGCCGAAATCAGCCGTATTGCAAGAAAACACGGTATCATCATGCACACCGACGCCGCTCAATCCATCGGAAAAATTCCTGTCGATGTTGAACAACTGGGGGTGGATCTGCTTTCGGTGGCCGGGCACAAGGTGTATGCACCCAAGGGTATCGGTGCGCTGTATATACGTTCGCCGCTGGCCCCCGAAAAATTCTGCTTTGGTGCCGGTCAGGAAATGGGTACGCGCGCCGGCACCGAAAATGTTCTGGAAATCGTCGGCCTGGGAAAAGCCTGTGAAATTGCGCGGCGGGATCTGGAAAAGAATATGGACCGCATGAAATTTCTGCGCGATCGGTTGCACGAAGGCCTTTTGGGTCGTCTTTTCGACATTCGCCTGAATGGCCACATTCAAAATCGCCTTCCGAACACGCTGAATATTTCCTTCAAAGATCTGGAAGCCAACCGCATCCTTGAAGAAATCGGTCTCGAAGTCGCTGCATCCGCCGGAGCCGCGTGCCACTCCGATTCTCTGGAAATTTCCCATGTGCTGATCGCTATGGGTGTCCCCCTGGAATGGGCCAAAGGAACCCTCCGGTTCAGTGTCGGCAGGATGACCACCGAAGCCGAGATCGATAAAACGATCCGAATAGTGTCCGTCGCAGTGAACAAATTGAAGGCGCTTTGCTAACGTGCGCGAATTAAACAACCGATTCTTTTCCTTAAAAAAACCAGAATATAACGGCTCGTAATAAAAAACTTTAATCATTCCTGAGACAATCCCTTCCCACAAAATTTTATCCGCCTCCGGCGGGTTTATCTGCTTTTTGCGGGCTTTTCCGCCTCCTCCGTGATGACAGATTTAAAAAAGATTGACAGTCGACAACCGGTTCGGTATGGATAGCCTTGCATAGAGACCGACCGGTCTGTCTCTTATCGCTAAAAAAGGTTAAAATGCCATGACACTGAAAGACAGAATCATTCATGAGTCCCTCCGACAGTTTTCTACCAAAGGTTTTCTGAGTACATCGATTACCGACAGTTTGGAGGCTGTGGGCACCTCCAAAGGCGGGATTTCGAGTAGGAGACGGGGATCCGTCGCGAGACGGCGAGCCACTACCTGAAGCAGGCGGGGAT
>JARRRC010000206.1:0-4843 GCA_037381105.1 Desulfobacterales bacterium | reverse complement strand
GTGGCCACCAATGATCAGTGCGCCACTAACATCGACGGCATCTATGTGGTGGGTGATCTGCGCGAAAGATATGCCCGCCAGATTGTGCTGGCGGCAGCCGACGGATGCATGGCGGCCTTAACGGCCGCCCGTTATGTAGAGACGCGAAAGGCCAAGATGGAAGACCCCACCTGCGCCTTACCGGAGTAAGACAAAGCATTTCTAATTCGGATAAACACCTGAATCCTGCATATGAATGCCTCAAACTCGCGAAAAATTCAGTCTGAAACTCTGTGATTGCGTTTTTATGACGCCGTCACGGCAGTGAGGTAAATAACATGAAATCCAAGGACAGAAATAGAGATCACCTGAATCTACTTTGCGATATCGGAGAATTGGCCAATCTCATCATCGGCAGTGCCGATATCCAGGGATTCCTCCAACAAACCGTAGTGATGGTTGCTCGCCACCTTAATGCCGATGTGGGCTCCATCTATCTATACGATGCTACGACCCGGGATTTGGTGCTTCAGGCCACCGTTGGTTTAAATCCGTCAGCGGTGGGCCAGGTAAGAATGAAATCCGGTGAGGGCCTCGTGGGGAAAACCTTTGAATTTTTGCAGCCCATTTGCGAAGCCCATGCCGGTCACCATCCGGATTTCAAGTATTTCGAAGAAGCTGAAGAAGATCCTTTTGAATCGTTTCTTGCGGTTCCGATTCACAGAGGAACTGAAAAGATCGGCGTTCTAGTGGTACAGCATGAACATCCCGGTTATTTTGATGAAATCGACGTGATGGCCATGCGGGCGATTGCTTCCCAACTGACTGGGGCCATCGAAAACGCGCGCTTGATGATCGATCAAAACCGAATGACGGTTTCCTTCAGGGAAGACGAATTGTTGGAAAGACTCCGTTTTATTAAGGGTAAAACAGCATCAAGCGGATTCGCCTACGCTCCTGTCACGGTGCAGAAAGGCGATCGTGTATCCTTGCTGTTCCATCGACCCGGCGGGGAGTTTGTGTCCACACCCCGGGATTTTCTAAAGGCGGTGGAAGCGACCAAACAACAGCTTATGGATTTGCAGGATCGTCTGTCTCAACGTTTGCCGGAGAGTGCGGCCCTGATTTTTGAAGCCCACTTTATGATTCTCAAAGATGCCCGATTTGCGGAAGCCATGCTGACGAAAATAGAACAAGGGGTGTCTGCGCCCGAGGCGGTTCGAGATGTTGCCGGATATTATATGACCCTTTTTTCTTCAGCTTCAAGCGCCTATCTCAAGGAGAAAGCCCAGGACATCGAGGATCTGGCCCGGCGTTTGCTCAACAACCTTCGCAAAAAAACTTCAAAAGATGAGGACAATGCTAAAGGCCGGATTGTTATCGCCCGGCAACTTCTCCCATCCGATTTGCTTAAATTGGCATCTGAAGATGTTAAGGGAATTGTTTTGCTGAGCGGGGGGGTGACGTCACATGTCGCCATCATTGCCCGTTCCTTGAAACTTCCCATGGTGATTGCGGATCGCATTGATTTGCTGGAGCTTCCGGATGGTACACCCATGCTCCTGGATGCGGATATCGGCAGCATTTACGCTAAACCTTCTGACACTATTATCCGGCGATTTGAAATTCATAATCAGGCACAAAAGGCCGAAAAAAAGGCCGCCCGTCCCATACTTTCCCAAACAAGAACCCGCGACGGCGAATCGGTTAAACTGCTGGCCAATATCAATCTGCTCAGTGAAATAAAACTGGCCAAAGATCTCAAAGTCGAGGGAATCGGGCTTTACCGAACCGAATTCCCTTTTTTGGTGCGGTCCAATCTTCCCTCCGAAGAGGAGCAGTATTTGGTCTATAAGCGGTTGTGGGATGAAATGGGCGACCGGGAAATCACCATCCGCACGCTGGATATCGGCGGCGAAAAATTACTACCGTATTTGGAAGGCACAAAAGAAGCCAATCCGGAACTGGGTCTTAGGTCGATCCGCTTTTCACTGTACTACCGGGAAGTGTTTCTCCAACAGTTGAGAGCGATCTTAAGGGCCGGGGCCGGGGCCGGTAAATTAAAAATCGTATTTCCCATGATTTCCGCTATCGATGAATTTCGCCAGGCCCGTCAAGCAGTAAAAGAAGCCATGGTTGATCTGGCTCAAAAGAATCTGCCTTTCCATCAGGCACCTGCCCTGGGTACAATGATTGAACTGCCTGCCGTATTGGACATTATCCATGAATTGGCCAGGGAAGCGGATTTTTTCTCCATCGGAACCAATGATCTTATTCAGTATATGCTGGCCGTGGATAGAACCAATGAAAGGGTGGCCGGTTATTATCAAGCCTATCATCCTTCGATTCTCAGGGCCCTTCAGCGCGTCATTCAGGCGGCCGTCAAGGCTAAAATTGATGTGACGGTATGCGGTGAAATGGGCCATGAACCCGAATTTATCCCTTTTTTTATCGGAGTGGGACTCAGAGCCATTAGCGTTGATCCGTATTTTTTGCGTGCTGTTCAGGAAAAGATCGTCAATCTCAGCGTAAGCGAAGCAACGGATTATGCCAAGACCCTTCTGGCCGAACCCACCCTGGAAGGAATCCAAAAATTGTTAAAATCCCAAACCAACCGGCGCGGGCGCGTTTCATAACTTCGTTAACGATTTTATACCATCCCGACAAGACAGGACTGATCAATAAGCCGCGCACCCGGGAAAATACGAAAGATACGCCCTTTGAGGAATTTGCCGAGATCCTTTTTACCTAACTTATTTGATTTTATTTAAAGCAACGCTCCAATTCGCGCACCAAATACGAAATTTATTTTTGATAGGCTTTGCAGAAAATCCGACGGATGACTCGATTTGGTCGATTTCCATAAATTCATTTCGGAGTGACCGATATGAAAGAAACAGATACAACCGCTTTTCGGCGTCTGCATCTTTGTATTCTTTTATAATATTTTCAATATTTATCATCTTTTATTCTCTTTATCCGAGTGCTTCAAAATTTAAAAAGCGGCCGAATTTATCTTGATTTTTAAAAACTATTACGATGAATTAGGGGTCTTTGTTTTTCATCAACTGTTCATCATGCTTTATTTGTCTGCTTAAAATGATTGTATTTTAATGACCTTTTTTCCCATATGACCCCCCTCATTATTATTTGTAGCTGTTTAATAACCGAACAAGTGCGGTTTCCTGGCGTTTTTTGATTTCAGCGTCATCCAGCAAGTTATAATAAAGATGAAAGCCGAGCAGAAGCGAATAGAGATCAAAAGCAAACTGGTCAAAATCAATATCCTTCCTGAAATCGCCTGCCTGAACAGCTGATTGGGCGATGCGCCGAAGACAATCGATCCATTGATTCTGTTGATGCAGGAGAACATCTCTGACCCTTCCGGGGCGATCACTGAAATCCGTACTTGCGGAAACAAAAATGCAGCCTCCTGTCAATTCAGAAGTCCATTGAATCCAGTTGTCGACCAGTGCCCGGATTCTGGGGATGCCGGCTTTGGTTTTCAGTGCCGGAACAATCACACCTTCTGAAAAAAGCTGAGCTGCGTGGTTGAGTATCTCGATCTGAAGATTCTCCTTGGACTGGAAGTGAGCAAACAATCCGCTTTTGGATAAGTTTGTTGCCTTGGCAAGGTTTCCGATGGTCACGCACTCAAGGCCCAATTGACTTGCCATATCCAGCCCGGCTTCCAGGACAATCAGTTTGGTATCTTCGCCTTTTGTCATGTGCACAAAATAGTACGATCGTTCGTTCTTGTCAAGTAAAAAAACAGCACCCCTTACTACATGACATGCCAGTTTTTGCAAAATCAGGATTCAATCTGCAATAAAGGAGGAATTCCTTCGGATACCCTTCGGAGAATGTCCCAATAGGCGCCGCGGTGCCCGGACTTGATCGCTTTGGTCAATTCCGGATTGTCATTATAATTGTAATCCGGATTTGCGTCGGTCCGCCGACCGAGAAGAAATCTCGGATCGTCACCCACAATACCGTGCAGCCAATCTTCCACATCTTCACCCAACCGTATATCACAGTAATAAATCGGACGGAGAAAAGATTCATTGTTATCCAAGGCTCCGAAAAGGCTGGGATTTTGTGACAACGTTCCTTTTGAGGTTTCTAAGATTTGTCGCCCGAGGAGCGTCATAGGATAAAGTCTTACACCGAGACTGATGCCCACACGATCCGGTTTTATCTTTTTCATCAGATGTATCGTGGTTTCAATGGATTTTTTTGTTTCACCGGGAGACCCGAGGATCAAGTCGAACATGCAAATAATGTTATGTCTGAGGCAAATGTCTCGAATTCGAGTCAAGTCATCCGAGTTATAACGATGTCCGAGTCGGCGCAGCATGGTGTCATCACCATGATCGGCACCGAAGTCGATACCGACACATCCGGCTTTATGCATTACTTTTGCCAGCTCTTCTGTAAAATTCTCCGGAGTACAGTAGGCATACCATTTAATTTTGCCACCCAATCCCGAATTAATAATGGCCTTTGATACCTGAACAGCATGAAAATGGGGGCAATTAAACTCGCAGTCACAGGTATGAAATACATTGATGCCGCGGTCATAAAGATCGGTTAATTCCGCCGCTACATTTTGGGGCGGACGCATCCTCACGGCTTTGCCCTTGATATACGGCTCCGGACAATAGGTGCAATTCAGAGAACAACCGCGTTTGGACTCGAAACCGACCTGACCGCCGTTTTTGAAATAATACGGGTTGTCAATCAAAGATCTGGAGGCCAAATCTATTTTTTCAAGAGAAATCAACGAGACGGCATTGTGTTTATAGTTGCCGTTTTCCATCCAAACCAGTCCCGGCACCGCATCCAAATCCGTATTGTCTCTGAA
>JARRRC010000205.1:0-4859 GCA_037381105.1 Desulfobacterales bacterium | reverse complement strand
TTTGATGCATTTATAATTTTTAATTAAGCCGCAATCTTTTTTAAAACGTCAATGGCCTCGAAGGCATCTTTGCAGTGGGCATCGGCACCGATCTGATCGGCAAAGGATTTTGAGGTAGGGGCACCTCCGATGAGGACGGTTACCTGATGATCAAGGCCCTCTGTTTTAAGGGTGTTGATCACCTCCTTCATTTCCCACATGGTGGTTGTCAGTAAAGCCGAAAGCCCTAAATAAGATGCCTGATTTTCTTTAACAGCCTGGACAATTACGGCAGTCGGCACATCTGCTCCCAGGTCGATCACTTCATAGCCTGCGCCTTTGATCATAATCGATACGATGTTTTTGCCGATATCGTGAAGATCTCCGGCCACCGTTGCAATAATGAATTTCCCCTTGCTTTTTACACCGGCTTTTAAAAGGTGAGGGCTCATGATATCCATAGCAATTCCCACACATTCGGCAGAAGCCAGCATATCCGGGATAAGGTATTCTTCTCTTTCAAATTTTTCACCCACAATTTCCATTGCACGGGTTAACCCATCGATAACGATCTCCTTGGGGTCTATTCCGGTTTCAAGGGCTTCTTCCACCAGTTCAGTCACCGCAGGTTGCCCTTCGAATCCTTCGTCAAAGCCTTCATCTTCAGCTTCAACACGGCCCTGTACAATGTTAAATGCAATTTTTTCAATGAGAGTCTTGTTGTCCATGATGTTATGTTCTCCTCTTTATCGGGGTTACAAAATAATCGGTGTTATCCGGTCTGTTTCAGTTTGGGTAAAATCCCCGGGACTTCCTCGAAGATTTTTTCAACGATTGCGGCTTCCATGTGCATTGCCGGTTTCTGCTCAAGTTGATCCATGTAATCAAGTGCGTTTTCCAAGACTTTGTCTTCAAGTCCTTTTGTCTCAAACCGATAGGGTGTTGAAACTTCACCGGCGTGCATGGCTTTTCGTACATGGCGCGCATATAGCCGATACGGCGAAGCCATGACCTTTTTCACCGTATTGAGCGTATCGTCGACGACATCGGGATCGACGTTGGGATGACGCAGACAGTGTTTGATTTTACCGATTTGTTCATTGTCCAGAACTGCCTGGACAGGGCAGAAGCTGTTGGTTCGATCCAAAAGACCAAAGGCATAGTGGATATACTGCGCGCCGCTCATGGCCATGTAGAGATGGGTGAACAGTTTTTCAAATGCGGCCTGCATTCCCGGTACCTTGGCATCCCCCACGCCGGCAGTGGAGTAACAGGGGATATTATAAAATCGTGCCAATTGCGCACAATCGATATTGTACTGGTTGAACTCGGGACATCCGTACAGATCATGCAAATCATCCATGCGGGCCCGCACGGGAACGCTCCCGTAGAGTACCGGAAAGCCCGGTTTGATTAACTGTGTGAGGGTGATGCCGGCTAAAATTTCAGCATTAATCTGAGCCACCATCCCGGCTTCTTGAATGGGTGCCGATGATCCTCCCTGGGGAGACGACGAGATCACTAATGGAAGGCCGGTTTCGACAATGGCAAAAACCTTCTCGGCAGTATCGTCTACGATTTGTAAAGGGCTTTTGAATATACAGGCGATAAAAGAAAACACGGGATTTTTTCGGAGCGTCTCCGGACTGCCGGTGATGATTTCACCCATGCGTACGACGTCTTTGAGCCCGTCTATTGTGGTCAAGCCTGCCTGTACATGCTTGGTGATGTTGTTCAAGCTGGCAAAAAATTTGTTCACATCATGATTGTCAGGAGTGATTTCAGCGTCCTGTATGTTTAACGGACGGATAAAGAAGTCCAGATGTTCCAATTGTTCGCACAGCCTGGCAGCCCGGCTGAGCAAAGATGTATTGCCTCGCAGTTCAGTGAACCGGGGGACCTTGCATTTGATACCGTTGTCTTCAGTGCTTACAAATTCCTGCATTTGTGTTTCTATCCAGATGTTGGCCTCGGATCCGGAGCCAAAGTACACGCGGGGAACTTCAGCATCAAGGAGCAGTCGATTTTCCGGCACTCTGGCTCCCAAGACAAGCCGTGAAGGTGCTTGAGACACAGCTTCCTTAATAAGTCCCGAAGGAAAACTGATCCGCCAGCAAACACTATGTTTGTTTTTTTCTTCCCAAACTTTGGCACCGTAAGCTTTAAATAGCTCGGAAGCCTTTTCATTATAGCACCAGATCCAGGGTCGCTTAAGATATGCATGGATGCTTGATCCAGCCATTTTACCTGTTCGGGATTAAGCCGCTCGTAAGGTTTGACCAAAACTCCTTCTCGAAAACTCTCTATCACGTTGATCTCCTTTTCTGTAAGCGATTTATTTAAGTAATGATCATTCCTGATCGCCTGAATTTGTCTTATATTTTATAATTTTTGCCGGAATGTTCGGGTATAACGACGACAGTGACGGTCTTTCCCCACCAGAACTTCGGCAGTTCTCACGGCTCCCATTATCTGTTCATCCAGCGGGTCCATGATGGCCGCATCCAATCCCGCAGAAACAGCCATGTGTAAAAATGCCGAATTCAGCCCGGCCCTGTTGGGAAGGCCGTAAGAGATGTTGGAAAGCCCCATGACCGTCTGTGCCCCGGGGAATTTTTCCTTGATTTCCGCAAGGGTGTCCAAGGTGACCTGTCCTTGCCGTATGTCCGTACTCACCGGCAGAACAAGAGGATCGAAAAAAAGATTATCCAAAGAAAATCCGAATTTTTGACAAGCCCGGGCAATCTTTTCGCAAGCCGAAAGACGGTCTTTAACGGTTTTTGGGATTCCTTGTTCATCCATGGCCAAGGCGACTAAGGCGGTGTTATAGTGAACGGCAAGGGGTATGATCTTGTTTAGACTTTCGTCTTCGGCTTTGGTTGAGTTGATCATAGCAGGTCTGTCGCCGTTAATATCAAGCCCCGTTTCCAGAACGGCCTGATCCGCGCTGTCGAAACAAAGGGGCGTGGAAACCGTTTTTTGAATGGTTTCAACCGCCCATTTCATGGCTGAAATTTCATCATCCCGTGTTCCTACCCCGATCGCAACGTTGACATCAATATAATCAGCTCCGGCATGCGCCTGTTTTTGAGCCAGTGCCGTCAGCTTTTGACCGTCTCTATTTTGAATCATCGTGTTTATTTTAGGAATCGTAGCATTGATTTTTTCACCGACGATAATCATTCATATCCTCTCTTTACTTCCATTATTCCATAATAAATGATCGAACTCCCGGAATTTCCTGTTTAATGTGTGTTCTGACATTTTCAGGGATAATCGATTTGTGGGGTTTTGTCAGAATTTCCTGGACTTTTTCCGATGCCCGCTGTCGAATATCTTTGGCTCCTTCATCATTCCATCGATCACGGTTTTCCCTGTCACTCAGCAACGGCTTGTAAAGTTCGGAACGCATATAGCGCCGTGTATGTCGTGCGGAAATAAAATGCCCGCCGGGCCCTGCTTTTTTTATCAGATCAAAGGCCAGCGTTTCATCGTTTACCTTGATACCGTCTACCGCGCGCATGATCATGCCGATAATTTCGTTGTCAATCACCAGCTTGTCAAAGGATGCGGTCATACAGAATTCTAAAAAGCCTGCCGCGTCATGGATGAAGTTGCCGCCTGCCAGGGCAACCAACAGGTTGGTAATGGCCGATTCATAACCCGCCTGGGCATCGTTGACTTTGGCATCCGACATGCCCGCAGTAACATAGATCGGCAGATCATAAAATCGGGCCATTTGGGCTGAGGCAGCGTTCATCAATCCCATCTCCACCGCACCCGAAAGATATTTCATGTCGCGCAGGTCGGTAATTGAAGATATACAGCCATAAAGGGTAGGAGTTCCGGGGCTGGTCATTTGAGCCAGCATAACGCCGGTCAGGGAATCCACATTTTGAATGACCAGATTTCCCGCCAAAGTCATGGGAGCAGTGGCGCCGCACAGCGGCTCGGAAGGCACCACCACCGGAATATGATTGCGAGCCGCTTCCATGGTTAGCTGGGCATAGGTTTCATCCAGTGTCAAGGGGCTGATAACGCATGTCACCATTGAAATAAACGGCCGGTCTCTGAGTTTGTGGGGGGATCCGGCGATGAATTCCGCCATTTTGATAACATTTCGAACCCCTTCAACAGTATAAACTCCGCCCATTACATGCTTGCGGGTATGATTCAAGGCTGCTCCAAAACGATTGACATCCACATCTTTTTTGGAGAGATCATTGGGATATACGTTCAGCATGTAAAAGTGAATGTTATCTAATTCATCGACCAAACGGGCCATATTAACGATATCTTCGAGTTTTGATCTCCGGGCATCTTGACTTCCTGACTCCTGTACATTCAGAGCTGTACCTCCGGTACCAAAATAGACTTTGTTTCCGCCGATTTCACAGTCTAAATCCCCGTTTTCTTCACGACCGCAAAGAAAAACGGTGGAAGGCGCTTTTTGTATCCATTCTGTCACCATTTCCGGAGAAATCTTGACGACCCGGCTGGATTTATCTACCTTTGCACCATTTTTTTCGAAAATCTCCAGTGCTTCCGAAAACTTTACTTTTACGCCAACTTCGGCAAACACTTTGAGGCTGGTTTCATGAATTTTAATAATGTCCTTTTCGGAGATGACTTTATATTGTCCTCCGGGTAAACCTTTTCGTGTTTTCATTGTTTTTCTCACTTTTTAATATGACAAAATGTCGGGAACAAATTTTATAATTCTAAGTCCTACGTGCAGAACAATTCCTTCGGTTGCATTCTGAACATGGATTATAAGATTGTTCTCCCGGGTTAGAATCAGGCGGTGTGATTCCGAAAATACCGGAAATGGACTTTCGGGGTTTCATAAAGCAGGAATCATTGAGTTGGACCTCGAGTTC
>JARRRC010000204.1:4920-5474 GCA_037381105.1 Desulfobacterales bacterium | reverse complement strand
ATAATTATAATATTCATTAATAACAGTTAAATAGTGGCTCTTTTCAATTCCGTGCTGGAAAATTAAAAGGCTCAATCAAGTTTGGTTGGGCCTCTCTTTTTGGAGTGGTCAAAATGGGTTATTGGGTATATATCATCCAAAGTCAATCAACCGGCAGGTACTATTGTGGCTACAGCGACAATGTGGATCGCCGTATCAGTCAACATAATGACCCTCAATACCGGTTGACTCGAGCGGCAAAAATATTGTAATGAATTTTGCGGGAGATTTTATTATTTTTAAACTTGCAAAACTTTACTATTTATAGTAAGAATGAGAACCTTGTGCCCAACGCAAGGCACGAATTTGAAATCAGAGGTAAAAAATAATGAAAAGAGTCAAGAAGCTGGGTTTTTCCCTGTCATTGGTTGGATTAATCATGTACATACCACCGGTAATGAAATCCGTAACACTACTTTTTGGAGAGACAATCGCCCGTTTCGGAGGTGTAGTTTCCTTTGCCGTCGGCTGGGCGATTTTAGGTGCCGCCTTGGCTTTTTCAGCGGGGTTTAAAC
>JARRRC010000204.1:0-4860 GCA_037381105.1 Desulfobacterales bacterium | reverse complement strand
TAATATCTTGACTTTTGTGAGTAGAGGAAAGAACTTGGCGGGTCTGAAACCAAGATTTTTACAGTTTATGGGTCACTGTCTTTCAAAGCGGTTCCTTCCGGCTTTGTAGTTTCATATGGTCCAATTACTTAAAGATACTTGACATTCGCCCGCCAAGCATAGCGCCGGTCAGTGCGTTGGCCGCACCGATGCCTAACATGGCTATCAAGCTGAGTCCTAACACGTAGACGCCATTCAGGGCAACGATACCCAAGACAACAGCGCCGCACCCAATTGCGAACTGGATGCCTGCGGAAGCATGGGTTGTTTCCTTAACGACGTTCTCTCTGGATTTGAATTCCTCGTAATGACGCGCTTCCCGAACACTGAGTCGGTAATTGGTGTAACTACCCACGATCAGTCCTGCTCCTAAAACAATCGCTGCAACAGGCACTAGAACCAAAGGAACGATTCCGATCAGAGATAAGATCCCCAGACCGATTGCAAATGCACCGGTGATAAAAAGGGTTCCCATTCCTCCCCAACGCGCGAATGCATCGCTTTTGGAATATCTCTCATCCAATTCGATTAAAGTGGAATACCGAGCGGAGATAGCACCGCCCTCAAAAGCAAAAGCCACACCAACGGCAATACACGCGATGGCCATCAATATTTCGGGAACAACATTGGATAACCCGATAATTGCCAGGGCGACCGCGCCCAGACCGATAACTCCTTCGGTTGCCATGCTGGTGAAGGCCTTTCTGGTGTGGGATTTCCATAAATTTCCTTTATTGACTGTATCAACAGCTGTATCATTCATGATAAACCTCCTAGTTTTTAATTTTGGTGTTTTTCAGACCCACCAAGTGTTATTTCCTCCAGGAATAGAATAAGTATAATCACTCTCTAGTCAATACCATAAACACCCTATTTTCTGATCAGAGCCTTGTGAAACACATTTCCAAGCTGGAAAAAATTTCCTCTGAGTATAGAATAATAATAACCTCTCCCGAGTCAATACTATAAACACTGTATTTTTTGATCGAAAGCTTATCTAAAATAATTCCAAGCGGTGAGAAAATGGTCGCTCATATCTTGGCGGACGCGGCACGGCGGGCGGCTGCAAATGTCAAACAATTCATCACTAATCCACAGTTTTCAATGCCCTGAGGATGGTATCGGGATCGGGATGATCAGAAGGATCGCTCGCAAAATAGCTGTAAACAATTCGACCGTCGGTGTTGATGATGAACACCCCCGGAAGCTGGCGAACATCTCCTATGGGAATGCCGACGGTATGACCTTTGGACATGGCCAAAATGCCTTTGACGGCGGCCGATGGTGAAAAAAGTCCCAGGGCGGTTACCCGTTTAAGCCCAAAGGCTTGGTATAATTGTCTTTTGGGATCGGAAATCAAAGGAAAAGGAACATCGAATTTCATTTCAAATGCCGCAGATTCTTCGGGCGTGCCCATACCCACCAGAACCACCTGTGCACCGGCCTGTTCAAAATGGAGTTTTTTAAGGCGCAACTGCGCCACTTGCTGCCGGCAGAACGGTCATCCGAGATGCCGCAAAAATATGAGCACCAGCGGCTGTTTTTTCCACAGGTCGCTGAGGAACAATTCAGAGCCGTCTCCCAGCATTACCTTGGCATCCAAAGCTTTATCGTCGTATTTGGTCATTTTTTCTGCCTCCTTGTCTGAAGATACCATCGACTTATCCAAAATTCGGGCAATATACTCAAATATATATCCGTTGCTCTATATTCGCAAGTTGAATCGATTCTCCAGTCGGACTTGACTAAAATGTATTCGGATACTGCAAAAAATGATGTCCATTTTAGGGTACGGGTGATTCTTACGGAACTGGGAGAATCGTCGGATTTTTCTGTTGCACGCAATATCTTGTGTATTATAACATGCCATTAAGAAAGCAAGTGGTATCTGTCCAGAATGAGATAGACGCACGATAAAAGATCCGCTTACCTCAGCGGGCCCATTTCGTTTTGCAAAGGTAAAGCGTTTGTAATGATGCCTGCCGTAATTGAATGGAGGACGGTGTTCCATGACGTTGAAAGAGAAAATATTGATTGGATATGGCGTCGCCTTCGCGCTCATGGGTTTGGTAGTCGCATGGGCGATTACGAATCTGGTATCCTTGGGAAAAGCCACCGATGCGATTTTGCACGAGAATTACCGAAGCATCCTTGCCGCCGAAAATATGGTGGATGCCTTGGAACGGCAGGACAGCGGCATCCTGATTATGTTCCTGGGAGCCGGTGAAAAAGGCATCGAACAGTTCCGGGAAAGCGAAAAAATATTTCTTGAGTGGCTGGCACGGGCAAAGGACAATACCACGATTCAAGGTGAAGCGGAACTCGTTCGGTCCATCGAGAAGGATTATTCAAAGTACCGGCAGCAGTTTTCGCGGCTGACCGATTTACGTGATCCGGAACAAGCATCTCAAAATCCTTCCTTAACCATTTATCAGGAATCGGTTCATCCTCTTTTTGCCAAGGTGCGTGGGGCATGTGTCAGGCTGCGCCGCCTCAACGAGGAAACCATGTACGCGGCCAGCGTGAGAGCCGGAAACGTGGCCAAACGCGCAATTTGGTCCACCGCGCTGGTGGCGGCGGCGGCATTGATTGTGGCCCTGATTTTCAGCCTGTTCCTCGCGGAACGGATCGTCCGGCCCATTCGACGCTTTATGGATGCAACCCGTAAGATTTCATCAGGAGACTATGCTGTTCAGGTGCCTGTGGAAACCAGGGATGAACTGGGGCACCTGGCCGGCGAATTCAACCAGATGGCTGCTCAGCTCGGCCGCTACCACGAGATGAACATTGATCAGATCATCACGGAAAAGAACAAAGCCGAGGCGATCCTTTCCAGCATCGAGGATGGTTTGGCGGTTTTCGATACCCGGCTCAAGGTGACCGGCATCAACCCTGCCGCCCGCCGGATGCTCGGTTTGGAATTTGCCGAAAGCCATTCGTTACAGTGCGCGGACATTCTTCCGGACCCCAATGTTTGCGACCTGATTCGAAAGGCCGTGGAGACTGGAATGCAACCCTGATATCCCCGATGAACAGCGGATCGTCACCCTTCCGGAGGGTGAGCGGTTCCGTCACTATCTGTTTTCCGTTACGACCATTCGCGGAAGAGACCGCAATCTGTCCGGGATCGTGCTGCTGCTTAAAGACGTCACTCGCCTGAAAGAAGTTGAGCGGCTCAAGAGTGAATTCGTCATGGCGGCGTCCCACGAGCTGCGGACACCGCTGACCAGCCTCGGAATGAGTATTGACCTGCTTTTGGAACACGTTGCCCAGGGGCTTGCCGAAAAGGATCGGGATCTTCTCCAGGCGGCCTACGAGGAGGTGCACCGGATGAAGGCTCTGGTCAATGACTTGCTGGATCTTTCCAAGATAGAAGCAGGCAGAATCGAATTAGAGTTTGAAAGCGTTCCGGTTTCGACCCTTTTTGATCACGTACATGAGGTTTTCAAAAGCCAGATGGACATAAAGGAGGTCGATTTCACTTCAGAGCTGGCCGGAAACCTGGCCAGTATTCGTGCGGATGTCAACAAGATCACCTGGGTGCTGACCAACTTGGTTTCCAATGCCTTGCGGTATGTGAGCAAGGGGGGGCATATCCAGCTCATGGCAAAGAGAATCGGGCCGCACGTCCATCTGTCTGTGCGCGATGACGGACCGGGAATACCCCCGGAATATCAATCAAAGATTTTTGAGAAATTTGTTCAGATGAAGGGGCAAGATGTCGAGGGTACGGGTTTGGGGCTCGCCATCTGCAAAGAGATCGTGCGTGCCCACGGGGGCGCGATCTGGGTGGAATCCTCTTCCGGTCATGGCAGCACTTTCACTTTCACCCTTCCGGTGGTCGTATAGGAGGATCTCATGGAAAAACAGGCGATTCTGGTTGTAGACGACGAAAAAAACATCCGTCTGACCATATCACAATCTTTAGAACCGTTGGATTTGCCAATCCGGACGGCCGCAAGCGGTGAGGAGGCGTTGCAAGAACTTCGCAAGGGGCCATTCGGGCTGGTGCTTTTGGACCTGAAAATGCCGGGCATGGACGGCATGGAAGTGCTGCGCCGAATCAAGGAGGGCTGGCCCAAAATCCGGGTGATCATCATTACGGCACATGGAACCATCGAATCTGCCGTGGAAGCCATGAAGCTCGGTGCAGTGGACTTCATTCAGAAGCCGTTCAGCCCGGGCGATATTAGAGAGTTGGCCAAATTGGTGCTGGAACGGGAGACGTTGGATGAAGAGCAAGCCGTCGATTACCGTGCTTTGATTGAGCTGGCCAAGCGGTGCATCACGGATCAGAGCTTTGCTGCCGCGCGTGAGGTGGTCCACAGGGCTATCGCCGCCGACCCGGCTCAGCCCGAAGCATATAACCTGCTCGGCGCGCTTCTTGAGATCGATGGAGATATATTCGAAGCGCAGAAATTCTATCTGGCTGCAATGGATATTGATCCCAAATACAAACCGGCCAGAACAAATCTGAAAAGAACGACTTCCTGGAACATATCCGGAAAGATCGATTTTGGTCAAGATGAGACGTGATCGGTATGATAAAAGGATTGACGTCCATATCTCAACATATTCCTTTGCATATCTTCAGACGGATCTTGAACTATTTCGGTCTGGCCGGGCTGTTTTTTCTTCTGTCTTTCACGACCTTGTATTTTGTTCACCGCTATTTTTCAGAAGGACGGTTACGAATACCACCGGAACTGTTTTCGGTTCACATCATCGGCAGTTTGGCGTTGCTTCTGGTCCTGTATTTTCTGGCGGACGGACTGCGTTTGTATTGCATCATACGGGGGATGGGGTTTCGCATCGCGTTTG